>NZ_JBSVXG010000037.1:0-37816 GCF_054070595.1 Pseudomonas sp. SDO55104_S430
CATCGATGTTGGCTGACCTGGCGCATTCGCGGGCAAGCCTCGCTCCTACAGGAAAATAGTCATCAGGCATTCTGCGCCTGCAGAAATATCGAAAACAGCTCCGACTGGGACTTGATCCCCAGCTTGCTGTACATGTGTTTCTTATGGACTTTCACGGTTTCGATGGAAATTTCCAGTTTGCGGGCGATTTCCTTGCTGGAGCAGCCGCTGAGCATCAGGCGCCCGACATCCAGCTCCCTGGCGGTCAATTGCGCGCCCTTGAGTTGCTGCACCGAGGCTTCCAGCTGCACCCGCCAATCGGCAGTCACCGGCGCGGGCGCCAGGGCCACCACTTCGTTGATCTCGTAGGGCAGGCGCTGGCGCAACAGGCCCAGCACCCACGGCTGAATCAGCGACAGCATGGCGATCTGCCCGGCGGTGAAGCGCTGCTTGCTGCCCAGTGACAGGCACAGCGTGCGGTCGCCTTCGAGCTGGCAATTAAACTGGATTTCGTCGGCCACGACATTCACACGAAAGTATCGTTGATAGTACTCGGTGAGTTCGAAATGCTCCGGCGCCACCTCGGACAGGCGGTAAAGACCGGTGCGCGACTGCTCGCGGCAGGCGATGTAGAAGGGGTCAAGCAGGTACAGCCCGCGCAGGTAATCCTGAAACAGCTGGTCGGGACTGCCGTCGACGCCCGGGCTTTCGGCGAACACCTGCGGGTGCTGATCGGCGCTGAACATCAGCACCACCCAGCTGTCGCAGGGGACGTACTGGTCCAGCAGACGCACCAGTTGCGTCCAGAAGTTGGGCTTGTCCAGGGCGTCGATCAGTTGCCCCACCGAGCGGTGCCAGGCGATGTCGTCCAACGAGAGTGTCATGCATCTACCCCTATCGTGTTACCCCGGCGGCGTAATTCCCCCACCGTGCGCTTGCTGCGCATACTGGCGCACAGACAGCGACCGGGCAATCTTTCCGGCGTTCAGAACAAGGACCACCCATGAAAGTCGAACTCGCCCAACTGGCGGGCCGTGACAACGACACGGCCTACAACCTCGAACGCGCCCTGGCGGCGATCAACGCCTGTGCTGCCGATACGCAGCTGATCATGTTTCCGGAAAGCCACCTGATGGGTTTCCCAAGCGCCGAGTCCGTAGCCGACGTCGCCGAACCGCTGGACGGCCCGACCGTCAGCGCCATCGTGGCCGCCGCTCGCGAGCGCAACATCGCCGTGGTCATCGGCACCGCCGAGAACGACAACGGGCGTTTCTTCAACACCACGCTGCTGATCACCCCTGAAGATATCGCCCTGAAATACCGCAAGACCCACCTGTGGGCCTCGGATCGCGGCGTTTATGAAGCGGGCGACCGTTATGCGACCTGCCTGTGGAACGGTGTGCGCGTGGGTCTGTTGATCTGCTACGACATCGAATTCCCCGAAAGCGCCCGCGCCCTGGCGCAACTGGGTGCCGAACTGCTGCTGGTGACCAACGGCAACATGGACCCTTACGGCCCGACCCACCGCACCGCGATCATGGCCCGCGCCCAGGAAAACCAGGCGTTTGCGCTGATGGTCAACCGGGTGGAAGAGGGCGACGGCGGCTTGCTGTTCGCTGGCGGCAGCGCGCTGGTCGATCCGCTGGGCACGCTGCTGTTCGAGGCTGGCCGCGAGGAAGGTCAGTTCGCGGTGGAGCTGGACCTGAACCGGCTGACGGCGGCGCGCCAGGATTATCGGTATCTGGATGATCAGCGGCTGAAGTTGCCGGGGGAAGTGGTCGAGCATGCTGGCGGGTTGCGGGAGCTGATGATTCCCAGGGGATGATCCGGACTTTGTATCGTTTGGGCTGACGCCATCGCGGGCAAGCCCGCTCCCACAGGGATCTCCAGTGGATACAGATGTTGTGAAAGACACACAACCTGTGGGAGCTGGCTTGCCAGCGAAGAGGCCCTTCCAGGCAACACATTTGCCTGACCCTTTACCGAAGAACAACAAAGCAACACCCAAAACTCCTGCGCCGAACTCGGCTCTGCCATAAATCCAATAATTCCGGAGTAGTCGCCCATGGCTCGTTTGCAACGCACCCTGTCATTAGGCTCGGTGGTGCTGTTTGGCATCGCCTACATGACGCCGATCATTGTGCTCGGCACCTTTGGCATCCTCGCTCAATCCACCGCCGGCATGGTCCCGGCCGCTTACCTCGCGGCGCTGGTGGCGATGTTCTTCACCGCCATGAGCTACGGCCGCATGGCCTCGGCTTTCCCGGTCGCCGGTTCCGCCTACAGCTACGTGCGCAAGGCCATCAGCCCGAAACTCGGATTCATCGCCGGCTGGGCGGTGCTGCTCGATTACCTGTTCCTGCCCATGGCCATCTGGCTGATCGGCGCGGCGTACCTCAACTCCGCGTTCCCGGCGGTGCCGCAGTGGATCTGGGTGCTGGCGTTCATCGGCATCACCAGCGCCATCAACATCGTCGGCCTGAAACTGGCCAATGGCGTCAACGCCTTGCTGATGCTGGTGCAGTTCCTGGTGCTGGTGGCCTTCGTCGCGCTGTGCGTGCACTACGTCGGCGGTGACGCGAGCACGCCGCTGTGGTCGATCAAACCGTTCTTCAATGGCGACATGCAGATGCCCTTGATCATGAGCGGCGCGGCCATCGCCTGTTACTCGTTCCTCGGTTTCGACGCGGTCAGCACCCTGACCGAAGAAACCCGCGACCCACGCCGCACCATTCCACGGGCGATCATGCTGATCACCCTGATCGGCGGGCTGATTTTCGTCGGCGTGTCGTACTTCGTGCAGATCGCCCATCCTTCGTTCCAGTTCGACAGCGTGGATTCGGCGGCTTATGAGATCGCCCGCAACATCGGCGGCGACCTGTTCGTCTCGATCTTCCTGATCGGCCTGATCGTCGGCCAATTCGCCTCGGGCCTGTCGGCACAGGCCAGCGGCTCGCGACTGCTGTACGCCATGGGCCGCGACGGCGTGTTGCCGAAATCCTTCTTCGGCACCCTGCACGAGCGCTTCGGCACGCCGATCAACAGCATCCTGCTGTGCGCCGTGGTGGCCTTGCTGGCACTGAAACTGGACGTCACCACCTCCACCTCGTTCATCAACTTCGGTGCGTTCCTGGCCTTCAGCCTGGTGAACCTGTCGGTGATCTTCCATTACTGGATCGGCGGCGAGAAAAAAGGCCTGCGAGAGTTCGTGCTGTTCCTGCTGTTCCCGTTCATCGGCCTGGCGGCGGACCTGTGGCTGATGGTCAGCCTCGACCACCTGGCGATCTACCTGGGTCTCAGCTGGCTGGCGATCGGCGTGGTGTACCTGGCCGTGCTGACCGGCGGTTTCCGCCGCCAGCCGCCGGAGATGGATTTCCAGGAAGCCGCATAACTAACGCCACCCCCTGTAGGAGCGAGCATGCTCGCGATGGTCGTCAACGATAACGCTGGCTGTCTGAATGCCCGCGGTGTCCTGAAGTCCATCGCGAGCAAGCTCGCTCCTACAGGAGGTCTCGTGCGATCCTTGCGGCTTTCCGCCAAGGTCACGATCGCGCCATGAATCTTTCGCCCCGCATCATCCACATCGCCGCCGCCCTGCTGATCGGCGCCGACGGCCGAACCCTGCTGGTGCGCAAGCGCGGCACCGAGGCGTTCATGCAGCCGGGCGGCAAGATCGAACCTCATGAATTGCCCATCCACGCACTGGCCCGCGAGCTGGAAGAAGAGCTGGGGCTGGACATCGATCCTGAGCAAGCCAGCTTCCTCGGCCAATTCTCCGCCCCCGCCGCCAATGAGCCCGGACACATCGTCAAGGCCGAGATCTTCCTGCTGAACATCGATGCCGACGTCACCCCGGCCGCCGAGATCGAAGAGGTGGTGTGGATCGACCCGGCGACCGATGGCGGCCTCGTCCTGGCGCCATTGACACGGGACCTGATCCTGCCGTTTTATCGGAACTCGCTGACGGCGATCGCCTGATCATCCACGCCAAGGACCCGCCATGATCCCGCTCCAGGACTTGCTGAACTTTGTCGCTGCCGCATTGCTGAAATCTGAACAGTGCCGGGTGGCCTGAACATGTGGATCGAGCGTCTGAATGCCAGTCATGCCCTCGACTATCGGGCCCTGACACTCGAGGCCTATGACCGGCATGCCCAGGCGTTCACCTCCAGCGTGCGCGAGCGGGCATCGCTGCCGTTGAGTTGGTGGGAAGAGCGCCTGAGCGGCAAGCTGGATGTGGTGTTCGGCGGGTTCGTCGATGGACGCCTGGCGGGCATTGCGGGGCTGGCGTTCGAGCCCCGGGAAAAGGCCCGGCACAAGGCGACGTTGTTTGGGATGTATGTCTCGTCCGGCGCGCGGCAGAATGGATTGGGTTATCAACTGGTGCAGGCGGTGCTGGATGAGGCGCGCAGGCATCAGGGCTTGCGGCTGGTCAAGCTGACCGTCACCGCCGGCAATCAGGCGGCGATCGACCTCTACCAGCGCTGCGGTTTCATCCAGTTCGGGCTGGAGCCGATGGCGGTGCGGGTGGGGAAGGAGTATTTCGACAAGGTCCACATGTGGCGTGAAATCTGACTGTCACACGATCCCCTGTAGGAGCGAGCATGCTCGCGATGGTCGTTAACGATAACGCGGGGAATCTGGTTCCCCGCGGTGTTCTTGCGTCCATCGCGAATAAATTCGCTCCTACAGGGGGCGGGTGTTATCTGACGGCACTAACCCCATCCAACGTAGAAAACGAAGTGTCCTTCGCCGTCAGCAGAAAATCGCGCATATAAGGCGCATCCAGCATGTCCGCCCGAATCGCCGCGTAGAGCGTGGCGAACAATCCCTTCTCGCCCAGGCGCTTGGCCTTCACGTAGCCCCGTGAGCTGTATTCATGCAGCGCCCAGTGGGGCATGCCGCATACGCCGCGGCCGCTGGCCACCAACTGCATCATCATCACCGACAGCTCCGAAGTGCGGACCTGCGCCGGTTCGATGTCGGCCGGTTCCAGAAAACGCGTGAAGATGTCCAGGCGATCGCGCTCCACCGGATAGGTGATCAGGGTTTCGCTCAGCAGGTCTTCGGGGACGATGTACGGCTTGCTTGCCAGGCGGTGCTGGTTGGCCACCGCGAGCATCGCTTCGTAAGTGAACAGCGGAACATAAGTGATGCCCACCAGATCCAGCGGATCGGATGTAACCACCAGGTCCAGGTCGCCACGGGCCAGGGCCGGCAGCGGTGCGAAGGAAAAGCCCGAGGCCAGGTCCAGCTCGACTTCCGGCCAGGCGTCGCGGAACTGGTCGATGGTCGGCATCAGCCACTGGAAGCAGCTGTGGCATTCGATGGCCATGTGCAGGCGTCCGGCGGTGCCGCCGGCCAATCTTGCGATGTCCCGTTCGGCGGCGCGCAGCAGCGGCAGGGTCGCGTCGGCCAGTTGCAGCAGGCGCAGGCCGGCGCTGGTGAAGCGCACCGGTTTGGTTTTGCGCACGAACAGCGGCATGCCCATGCGCTCTTCCAGTTCCTTGAACTGGTGGGACAGCGCCGACTGGGTCAGGTGCAGGCGGTCGGCGGCATCCACCAGGCTGTCGGCTTCGCGCAGGGCGTGCAGGGTTTTCAGGTGGCGGAGTTCTAGCACCGGAAAGGCTCCATGAGGAAAACTTGTGATCAACACGAAAAGGTTGAGTTTGTCTCATGATGGTCCGGCTGTCGACAATAGCGCCATCTTTTACACAGGAGCACCTTCACCATGGCCGTGGCACACACCCTGGGTTTCCCGCGCATCGGCGCCGACCGCGAACTGAAAAAAGCCCTCGAAGCCTACTGGAAAGGTGATCTGGACCGGACCGCGCTGGAAAACGTCGGCCGCCAGTTGCGCGCCACCCACTGGCAATTGCAGAAAGATGCCGGCATCGACCTGCTGCCGGTCGGCGACTTTGCCTGGTACGACCAGGTGCTGAGCCATTCCCTGGCCTTCGGCGTGATCCCCGAGCGTTTCGCCGGCAGCCGCGACGAACGCGGCCTGCCGACCCTCGACACCCTGTTCGCCATGGCGCGTGGCGCCACTGCCAGCTGCTGCGGCGAACATGGTCAGGCGCAGTACGCCCAGGAGCTGACCAAGTGGTTCGACACCAACTATCACTACCTGGTCCCGGAATTCAGCGCCGACCAGCAGTTCAAGCTGAGCTGGGAACAGCTGTTCAACGAGGTCGACGAAGCGAAAGCCCTGGGGCATAACGTCAAGCCGGTGATCATCGGCCCGTTGACCTACCTGTGGCTGGGCAAGGTCAAAGGTGCCGACTTCGACAAACTCGACCTGCTGGAGCGCCTGCTGCCGATCTATGGTGAAATCCTCGGCCGTCTTGCCGCCCAGGGCGTGGAGTGGGTACAGATCGATGAACCGATCCTGACCCTCGACCTGCCTCAGGAATGGAAGAATGCCTTCGAGCGCGCCTACCACATCCTCCAGTACTCGCCGCTGAAAAAGCTGGTGGCGACCTACTTCAGCGGTCTGCAGGACAACCTCGGTCTGGCGGTCGGACTGCCGGTGCAAGGCCTGCACATCGACGCCGTGCGCGCGCCGGATCAACTGCTGCACGTGCTCGACCGCCTGCCGGTCTACAAGATTCTCTCGGTGGGGCTGGTCAATGGCCGCAACGTCTGGCGTTGCGAACTGGAGCCGGTGCTCGAGCAACTGCGGTTCGCCCAGGAACGTTTTGGCGAGAACCTGTGGGTCAGCAGTTCCTGCTCGCTGCTGCACAGTCCGGTGGACCTTGAGCGTGAAGACAAACTCGACCCAGAGCTGAAAAGCTGGCTGGCGTTCGCGGTGCAGAAGTGTGGCGAAATCGCCGTACTGCGCGATGCCCTCAACGATCCACAAGCGCCAAAGGTGCAGGCTGCCCTGGCTGAAAGCCGCGCCATTGCCGCCAGCCGCGCCCAGTCGCCGCGGATTCACAAAGCGGACGTGCAGGCGCGGGTCGATGCCATCGATGCCAGGGACAGTCAGCGTCAGTCGCCCTTTGCCCAGCGCATCGAACAGCAGCGTGCGCGCTTGAAGCTGCCGGCGTTTCCGACCACCACCATCGGTTCGTTCCCGCAGACCGGGTCGATTCGTCTGGCGCGTCAGTCGTACAAACAGGGCAAGCTATCGGCCAACGATTATCACGACGCCATGCGCCATGAGATTCGCCATGCCATTCAGATTCAGGAGCGCCTGGGGCTGGACGTGCTGGTGCATGGCGAGGCCGAGCGCAATGACATGGTCGAGTACTTCGCCGAGCAACTGGACGGCTACCTGTTCACCCGCTTCGGCTGGGTGCAGAGCTACGGTTCGCGTTGTGTGAAACCGGCGGTGATCTACGGCGACCTCAGCCGTCCGCAGGCCATGACGGTGGACTGGATCAGCTATGCGCAGAGCCAGACCGACAAGGTCATGAAGGGCATGCTCACCGGTCCCGTGACCATGCTGATGTGGTCGTTCCCCCGCGAAGACGTGTCGCGCAAGGTCCAGGCGCAGCAGTTGGCGTTGGCTCTGCGGGATGAAGTGGTGGACCTGGAAGCGGCCGGCATCCGCATCGTGCAGATTGATGAGGCGGCGTTCCGCGAAGGCCTGCCGCTGCGTCGCGAGCAATGGCAAGAGTATCTGGAGTGGGCGGTGGAGGCGTTCCGCCTGAGCGCCAGCGGCGTGCGGGACGAAACCCAGATCCACACCCACATGTGCTACAGCGAATTCAATGACGTGATTCAAGCCATCGCGGCGATGGACGCCGATGTGATCACCATCGAAACCTCGCGTTCGGACATGGAGTTGCTCGAAGCGTTCAAGGCGTTCGATTACCCGAACGATATCGGCCCGGGCGTCTACGACATCCACTCGCCACGGGTGCCGGATACGGCGCAGATGGTGGATCTGATGAGCAAGGCGGTGAAACGAATCCCGGCCGAGCGCCTGTGGGTCAACCCCGATTGCGGCCTGAAAACCCGGGCCTGGCCGGAGACCGAAGCGGCGTTGGTGAACATGGTCGCGGCCGCGCGCCAGTTGCGTAGTCAGCTGGCCTGAAGGCAGCCTTCATGGCATTCAACATCACTGTTGAATGTACCGGCCTCTTCGCGGGCAAGCCCGCTCCCACAATGATTGTGGTTGTCTGGGAATTTCGCGTACACCCGTTAACCCTGTGGGAGCGGGCTTGCTCGCGAAGGCGGAGTGTCAGACGCCATCGATGTTGAATGTACCGGCCTCTTCGCGAGCAAGCCCGCTCCCACAATGGTCTTGGTTGTCTGCGAATTTTGCGTACACCCGTGAACCCTGTAGGAGCGAGCATGCTCGCGATGGTCGTCAACGATAACGCTGGCTGTCTGAATGCCCGCGGTGTTACAGGGATGGCGTCGGGTCAGAGAATCCGGTCCGCCATCACACCTTCTCGAAATACGGCAACACCGCCGACCGTTTACCAATGTCGGCATACGGCAGGTCGGCGTTGTCGGCGTGGGTCAGGAAGCGGTGTTCGGGCAATTTCAGATGTCCTTTCTCGAACCCGTCGAAATCCGGCGCGGCTCGGGAATAGTGGAAATGCGCATACCACAGCACCTTGGCCGGGGTTTGTGTCTTGTCCCAGATTTCGTATTCCTGCATGAAATCGTTGCGACCGTCCCGGCGCTTGCCCAGGTTCTTGATCAGGCTGGTTTTGCGGATCTCCACCGCGTCGTGCTTGAGCAGGTCGTCGAGCATGCCATCGGTGGGTTTTTTGCTCAGTAGCGTCTGGCGGGTTCGCAGCGTGCGGCCGGTGGCGGTCAGCTCCGTGGCCTTGTCGCGCAGTTGCTGGACGAGCGCATCCTGCGGCGCCAGCGCCTCGATGCCCTGGGCGCGGCGGCTGAGTTCGTCCGCCTCCTTGAGCATCATGTGCTCCAGATCCACCGGGAGCATGTCCTGGCTGGCGTAGGACTCGATTTTCGCCAGGTAGGCGTCCTGGGATTGCAGCCGTTGACGGGCTTCGGCGAGCAGCGAATCAAGGTTTCGGTGCTGGGTGTGAGAGGGCGCTGGCGGCGGATTCAGCAGACGGGATTTGCCATCCGCGCCTTTTTCCCAGACCTCCGTGTAGCCGCCTTTCCCGGTCAGGGTGTAGCGATAGCGCTGGGTGGTTTTTTCCAGATGCTCCACGCCGATCAACAGCTCATCGCTCTCGGTGACGAACACCTTTTTGCTGATCTGCCCGGGTTTAGTCGACGGCGCCGGCAGGTCCAGCGCCTTGCGCGCCCGTTCGCTCAGTTTCGCCAGCGCCTCCATGAACGGCGGCACCGACTCCAGATGAAAATGCTGCGGATAACTCGCGGTCCAGGCATTCATCCCGCGACGAAACTCGCTGTAGTGCTCGATGCAATCCTGCAGGATCCGGTTGCGCTGAGCCTTGGTCGCGGAAACTTCCGAGAGACTGAACTGCGAAACCAGCGCACGTTCGACTCGCTCCCTGGAAGCACGCATTTGCCCTTGCAGAAAGAACCAGGACAAGTCGGTGCCGGCGTCGTAACGGGTCACCACCTCCAGCAGGTTACAGGCCCGGACGTTCAGCAAAGTGCCTTCGGTCAGACGCCCGTTCAGCATGGTCACGTCCGGTGTCAGCTGGGCCTTGTCGGCACTGGTGGTGATGCGCTGATACCAGTGATTGAGTTCGCGCATGTGAGCTTCGATGTTGTCGAAACCTTCTATCAATTCGATCCGCAGCTTTCTGACCTCCGCCAGCACCTGCAGCTTCAGCGAAAGGTTCGATAAAGGCGTCGCTTCGAGTTTTTTCATCAGCTCATCGATACTGTCCAGCAGTGGCTCGACGCTGTGATTGGCGAAAAACACCCGCTTCTTGTAGCGGTCACTGAGGATCAGCGCCGCGTCGCTCTGGAAGTCCAGCAGCACCCGCCTCTTGTTGCCGTGGGTGAGCGGAAACAGATCGACCAGGGTCTGGTGGTAGAGCCTGGCCATGTCGATGTCGGCGATGCAGGCCGTTTCCGCTTGCTGGCGCAGCGTTGCCGAACGCCGGTCGTTTTCATAGGCGGCCAAGTGGACTTCGGTCTGTTTGACCCGGGCATCGATTTGCGGCGCAAGATTGTCGGCAGCCTGGGTCAATGCATGCAGCCGCCTGAACGACTCATCCACCCACCAGCGCGGCAACCGCTCGCGGATCGCCCGAGGCCAAACCGGGTCCAAGGTATCGGCCAGATAACCCAGCACGTTGCCGCCCCCAAGACCACCGCCTTCGAACGCCACACCATGCACGCCGTAATAGGTGTCCCAGTGACCGGCTTCATCCAGCGCGATGGGTTGCTTGTAGGTTTTCTGGGTCGTGCCTTTCAAGCGCCAGTTGCGTGAATCCTTGCTGCGTTCGACCTCGAAAATCCTGCCCTGACGAACGATGAAATCACCCTCGGCATGGCGATAGACGTTGCGATACATGCCACGGCTACCAGGTTGCAGATCTGCCAGTGACAGCGGTTTTTCATACTCGTAGCCGGCGAATCGCTGGATCACCCGGCGGGCGTCGTTCAGCGAGGACGACTGCATGGCGGCCTGTGCGTTCATGGCTTTGAGCTGACGCAATCCCGTGGCCGAACGCGCCGCCTGAGCGGTGTTGATGGACACGCTGGGCAGGATGTCCATGGCCGCATCGATCAGGCATAACAGCATCGACTCGGTCTCGGCCAGACCATCGCCGACCTTGCCACGCACGAACGCCGATACAGCCAGGTTGGCGCTGTTCCAGGCGTCGTACAGAGCGATTGCGGTACCCACGAAAGGCACCAGACCCAGGGCCATTTTCAGGTAGTTGAACACCCGCGGTCCCTGCAGCGCATAACGCTCCAGATAGAGGTCGACGTTGGAGCGAGAGGTGGCGCGATGGGCCTCGATCAGGCGTCCCATGTGGCTGTCAAGTTGGTGCGCGGCGAGGGAGGTGGTGGCGGGCCAGCGGGTGCCGACCGCGATGATCGCGTCGAAGTGCTTGAGCATGGCCTGATTGATGCGGCTGGCGTGGGCCTGCACCGAACCCTGCAAGGCGCGGCCCGCCAGATAGTTGAGCATCTCGTCGCGCAGGCACAGGTTGTACAGAGCCTTGCGCGCCGTTTCCAGGTTGTCGTAGCGCCGCAGGAATTGCCCGTCCGGGCTGTCCGGCAGATAGAGCAGGGTCATGCCGCTGACCTGTTCTTCGATGAAGATGACGCCGGCCAGAGTGACCGGGCCTTCGTCCGGCGTGTCCTTGCCACCGACACCCAAACGAGCCGGCCAGAGCACGATGCGTTTGCCGTCCACCGTCCAAGCCTGTGGGGTATCGGCGTCGATGGCGATCTTGAGAATGCGCAGCTCGTCGGCGCTGATCTGCTTTTGCAGGCGGGCGGTTTCGCCTTGCAGCTTGAGTATCAATCGCCAGGGTTCGAGCAGGCATTCACGGCGATGCTCACGGACAAACGCCGCCTCGTCGGCCGCGCCCATGAACACCTTGCGGATCAACTGTTCGTAGGCCTGGGGCAAATCCAGTTCGGGCAGGACCTTGCGCAGCCAGGGCAGGGTGATGCCGCTGTTCAGGGCCTGACGTTCGGCGGCGTTGGCGGAGCTGACCTCTACCTTCATGAACGACAGGCGCAGCATCAGCGGCTCCAGATTCATCGACGGCGTGTCATCGATGTTGAGCTGGGCCAGGTCTTCAAGTGACATCTTGCTGCGCCGGGTACTTGGGATCAGCGTCAGCTTTTGCGGGGTGCCGGGCGCGCCGGGTGCGGGGAACGACTCTTTTTGCCACGCCACGCTGTCAGGCAGATCCAGCTGCACCTGGAAGTCGCCCTTGATGGCGAAGTCCTTTTTCAGCCGGGCATACAGGCGCTCGCGGGTGAAATCCTTGCGCGGCATCAGCACAATTTCGAGTTGCTCGTGGCTGCGCTGCATCGCTGTGATCCAGGCCTGGATCAGCGGCTTGAGTTCGCCGCTTTCGGTGTTCTGGCCGAGCCATTCAGGTAGCTGGTTGGCCAGGGTCGCGCTGCGGTTTTGTTCCAGTCGCTGGGAGAAAACCAGTTGCCGGGCGGCATTCACTGGCACCTGCAAACCGGCGAGGGTGTCGCGGCGACATTGCTCCAGTTCAACAGCGCGCTGGGTTGCCTGGGAATCTTCGGTGTAACGCTGGCGGATCTTCGCGGCGCTTTCCTCGAAGACGTCGATCAGTTGGTTGAGGCTGTAATGCAGCGGGTCGTGGTTGATGGGCTTCAAACTCAATGTCAGGCGATCGTCCTGTTCCTGGATCTTGAACACCTCGCGCTCTATCGCACGCAGGTTGACGAAGCGCTGCAAGCCGCCACCGGTGCCGGGCCAGTGCAGCAACACGCTGGCGTCGGCGGACTCGATGAGCCAGGGGCCGTTGAGGTCGTGGGTGGTGCGCTGGGTTGGATCGCCGGTGATGATCGTCAGCGTCAGGCTCCACACCTTGGCACCTGTGTTGAGTGCTGCCCCGTCCAACAGATTGTTGATCAGCCGATGTTCATATTCATTGAGCTGCTCAAGGGCTCGCTGCACTTCGATCTCGGCGCGCAGGCCGGCTTTGTGGGCGTTGTAGAGCGCGGTGAATTCCCGGTTGATGGTCGTGGTGTCCAGCAGGCGTTCGCGGTACAGCAAGGCAGTGGCGGCCTGGTCGGCGGATTGCACGGCGGCCTCAAGCACCGAGAGTTCATCGGCGAGTTTTTTCTGCCGCTCGCTTTCAAGGTCGTCGCCCAGATAACGCTCGAGGGCTGCGCGTTGAGTGCTCAAAGCGGTCTGACGCAGGGTCCACGGGACATCGGCATACAGGGTGCCGAACATCGCCGGCTGATCGTCATGGCTACCGGTTTCGACGGCGGGCGGCAGGGTGAATTCTGCCGCGTGCTTGCCGGATGCGGGTTGTTGCAAGTGCAGCAGCAGATCCGTCATTCCCACCGCCAGCATCGGTGTTCTGAAGCGGAACTCGAAGCCGATGTCTTCGACGCTCGTTTCTGTCGGGACCAGTGACTGTCGCGACAACCAGGACTCCATGAGGCTGCGTTTTTCGAACGCCTGTATCGGCTCGGCATGACTGGGCAGGTACAGCCAGTGCGGCGACGGGTCCTTATCCCCAAGGCTGATCACCCAGGCGGCCGGATAACTCACTTTCGTGTAGTCGCTCGATACAAGAGTCAGGCGCTCCGTGCGCAGGGGCTGGCCCTTGAGGCGCAGGTCGGTGGTCGTCGAGTCCAGCAGTGCCAGCAGCGGCTGAGCCTGTTCCGCCGTCAGGCGTTGTCGGGCGAAGGCCGCCTGGATGACCGCTTCTAAGTGGTCGCGGTACAGCTCGATGGCCCGATCTCGTCGAGACAGCGGCGTACCGGGCGCCCGGGCATCCCAGTAAGTCTTCCAGCGCTGTTTGTCCGGCGTGGCCGGTGCGTTATTCAACAACTCGCCAAGACCCCCACTGGCGGCTCGCCAACGGGTGGTGGCACTGAGCAGAAGTCGTTCATCGAGGCTGGCGGGCAGGGGCGTGAGGGAAGGCGGGACAAGCGGTGAGGGGGAGATGGTGTCGGGCAATAGTTTTTCGGTCATTGATCGATGGCTCGTTCAGGTGGCGCGGTCGATCCGTGCCACGGGGCGGCCATTTAAGAAAAACGTCGTTCGGGCCGGGCGCTACATAGTTAACGCCTCGACCGCCCGGCGAGATTCATCAAACTGTCACGCAACTGTGGCAGCGCGCTTGAACAAACTTCATCAGACTCGCGATCTACTGGGGTTCTGCGTTTCGGTGTTTTTCATGCGTGCTTTGTTTTTATCGGCGGCCTTCTGTCTGGCCGCATTTTTCAATCTGCCGAGCGTGGCGGCGTCGCGTTGTGACGTGAATGTTCCGACTGAACGAGTCGATCTGGCACAGGTAAGCCTGGCGTACCAGAGCATCGGCCGTGAGTCCGATCCGGCGCTGCTGCTGGTGATGGGGCTGGGCGGGCAGTTGATTCACTGGCCGGACGAGGTGGTGGTCGCCCTGTGTCAGCAGGGTTTCCGGGTGATTCGTTATGACAATCGCGATGTCGGCCTGTCGACCTGGCGCCAGGCGCCGCTGGAAGCCAACCTGACTTACGAAGTCCTGCGCTACAAGCTGGGCCTGCCGGTGTCGGCGCCGTACTCGCTGATCGACATGGCGGACGACGGCCTGGGCCTGATGGATGCGCTGCACATCGAGCAATTCCATGTGCTGGGGGCGAGCATGGGCGGGATGATCGCCCAGCACATGGCGGCGATGGCACCGCAACGGGTCGAGAGTCTGACCCTGATCATGACCAGCTCCGGCGCCGAAGGGCTGCCCGCGCCAAGTGCCGCACTGGTGCAGTTGCTCGCCCGCCGCGGCGCGCCGAATCGCGAAGTGGCGCTGGAGCAACAGGCCGATCTGCTCGCCGCGCTGGGCAGCCCGACCATCACCGACGATCGCCAGGCGCTGCTGCACCAGGCGGCGCTGTCCTACGACCGGGCATTCAACCCCGAAGGCGTGAAGCGCCAGATCATGGCGATCCTCGCCGAACCAAGCCGCGTGGCGCTGCTCAATCAACTGCGGGTGCCGGCGCTGGTGGTGCACGGAACGGCGGATCCGCTGTTGCCAGTGATGCACGGCGTACACCTGGCCGCGCATCTGCGTGGCAGCCAGCTGAAGCTGATTCCGGGCCTGGCCCATCGTTTTCAGGAGCAGTTCAAGGCGCCGCTACTGGCAGCCGTCCTGCCGTACCTGCGGGCGCACCGTGAAGATACTTCGCACTGGGCGCAGATCGAGCCGGTGGCCGAACACAATCTCCTGTAGGAGCGAGCACGCTCGCGATGGTCGTCAACGATAACGTGGGCTGTCTGGATGCCCGCGGTGTCTGAGCCTCCATCGCGAGCAGGCTCGCTCCCACAGTTTTTTGATTGCAATTACCCCTGTGGATAAGATTCTTCCGATTGAAAAAATATCAATGTGCCACTATGGTTGTCGACCGTCGCAGCCGCTTCAGGCTGCACGTTTTCAATCATAGGGATTTGATCCATGACTCTCCGCGCCATTCGTACGTGGGCTGCGCTCACGTTGCTCGCCTGCCTGACCCTCACCGGCTGTGCCCACGTTCAACCTCCCGTGCCGCTGGACCAGCAATTCTGGGATGCCAAGGAACCGACCATCGGTGTGGCGATCACGGTCGTGCCGCCGCCGGTGCTGGCCTTGACCGGTAACCAGGGACTTCTGGACTACGCCATCAACAAGGGTGTGAACAGCAAACTCAGCGACAACGTCGAAAAATGGCAGGTGCGCGACCTCAATACGCTGCCCGACGTCATCGTCGCCAAGCTCGAGGCCAAGGGTTACAAGGTCAAGCGCATCAACGAGCCGGTGAATCTCCAGGCCTACAAGGAAAAAAGCTACCGTGAAGGCTACACCGTCCGTGACCTGACGCCGATCAAAGCCACTTACGGCGTCGACCGTCTGTTGCTGGTGAATGTCTACGCCACCGGCGCCACCCGCAGCTACTACGGCTTCGTGCCGACCAGCGTGCCGATGGCCCAGGTGGCCGGTCAGGGCATGGTGGTCGACCTCGCCGACAACCGTCTGCTGTGGTTCAAACCTTTCTCGATCGTGCAGGCAGCCCAGGGCGAGTGGGATGAGCCGACCTACACCAACCTGTCCAACGCTTTCTACCAAGCCATGGACACCAGCCGTCAGCAAATGATCACGCCGTTCGAGCAATGAAACGCTCGCTGACAATAGTCGGCGCACTGACCCTGTCAGTGCTGGCCGGCTGTGCGCAGAAACCGGCGCCTGAAAGCGGCTTTCGCTCCCAGGGCGCTGCATCCTACGTTCAGGCCCATGGGCTGAAAGTGGACATGCAGCTGCCCCAGGCGTTTGTCGGGGCGAGCACGGTGATCGATTCCGAGGCGGCGCAGAAGGCGGCATCGTCCAGTCACAACCTGGTGGCGAACTCCGGCAATACCGCGGGGTTGGCCGGGCTGCTGGTGGCGAGTCTGATCAACACCCAGATGGGCAGCGGCAGCCTGCAGCGTGATGCGGAAAAATCCGCGCAGAAGGATGCACGGCCCATGGCCGATCTGCTCGCCGCTGTGCCGTTGCAGGAGCGTCTGCAACAGCGCTACCAGCAGGCGTCGCAAGGAGCCGGGCTCAAGCAGGGGGAGGGGGCGGTCACTGCACGGCTGGTGATTGAACCCAAACTGATGCTCACCCCCGATCGCGGCAGTTTTGTCCTGGTCAATCAGGTGCAGGTCCAGGACATTGCCGGTTCGGCGCTGTACCGGATGCGCATTGAGGTGACCAGCCAGCCGATCCGTCGTTGCGGCAAACAATGCATCGACGACGGCAGCCTCGATCTGGCGAAGGTGACGGCGGTGCTCGACGAGTGCATCGACGAGTCCATGCGCGTGCTGGCCACCGACCTGATGCAACCGGCACCGCCCGAAGCGGCCCAGGAAACCTTGCGTTATGTGCTGGATGGCCAGCGCGTGGTCGAGCGGGGTTATCAGCTGGTCAACAACGGCAGTTACTCGCGTTACCGCAACCTGTATGGCGCGGTGAAGTCAGTGCCGGTGCCGTTCGAGGATGCGTTGACGCAGGCGCAATTGCAGAGGGTTTACGGGCAGTAGCGTTGCCCGTGTCCTGTAGGAGCGAGCATGCTCGCGATGGTCATCAACGATAACGTGGGCTGTCTGGATGCCCGCGGTGTCTGAGCCTCCATCGCGAGCATGCTCGCTCCTACAGGGTTCAGGGTCAGGTCTGGAAGCGCACCCACACGCTGACCAGCACCGTCGCCGCCATTAGCCACGCCACTGCAGCCACTGCCAGCGACGCCTCCAGCCGCATCCGATCGACCATCACATACAAAGTCGCCAGATAGACGAAGTAGGGAATGATCGACCACATGCCGAACAGGATGGTGGTCTTGAGGTCATCCAGCGAACGGCTTTTGCCGACGATGAAATGGGCGATAAGGGCGAAGGTCGGAAACAGCGGCACCAGGCCTGCGATGTAGTAGTTCCGGGTTTTGGCCAGGGCGGCGAGGATCACCACCACCGCCGCGCCCAGGGTTGCTTTGAGAATCAGGTCCACACAGGTCTCGCTTAATGGCTCAGGCCGTACTTTTTCACTTTGTCGAACAGGGTGGTCTTGGCCATGCCCAGCTCGTGGCTGGCCTGGGTCAGGTTGCCGCCGCTGCGCTGCAGGGCGTCGCTCAGCAAGTTACGTTCGAAGGCTTCAACTGCTTCGGCGAAAGTCAGGTCCTGAGCGCCGCCGGCGGCACCGGTTTTCTTGAACGCCGGCAGGCCGAGGGCGAATCGCTCGGCGACGTTGCGCAGTTCGCGCACGTTGCCCGGCCAGTCGTGGCTCATCAGCGTCGACAGGGTCTGGTTGTCCAGTTCCGGCGCGGCGCGGTCGAAGCGCAGGGATGACTGCTGCAAGAAGTATTCGAACAGTTGCAGGATGTCTTCGCGGCGTTCACGCAACGGCGGCAGTTCCAGGGTCACCACGTTGAGGCGGTAATACAGGTCGCTGCGGAATTCCCCGGCCTTACTCGATTCATCCAGGTCCGACTTGGTCGCGGCGATCACCCGGCAATCCACCGGCACGCTCTGGTTCGAGCCAAGGCGTTCCAGAGTGCGCTCCTGCAGCACCCGCAGCAGCTTGATCTGCAGAGGCAGTGGCATGCTTTCCACTTCGTCGAGGAACAGGGTACCGCCGTCGGCGTGCTCGATCTTGCCGATGCGCCGCTTGCCGGCGCCGGTGAAGGCGTTGGCTTCGTGACCGAAAATTTCACTTTCGAACAGGTTTTCCGGCAGGCCGCCGCAGTTCAGCGCCACGAACTGGCGGGTATGCCGGCGACTGAAGTCATGCAGACAGCGGGCGACCAGTTCCTTGCCGGTCCCGGTTTCACCTTCGATCAGTACGTTGGCCGAGGTATCGGCGACGTTGGCGATCAATTCACGCAGGTTCTGCATCGCCGGGGAACGGCCGATGATCCGGCCTTCCAGGGAATCGCGCTCGGCCAACTGCCGGCGCAACGAAGTGACTTCCCTTGCCAGGCTGCGTTGCTCCAGGGCGCGGCGGGCCACGTCCACCAGACGTTCCGGGGAGAAGGGTTTCTCCATGAAGTCGTAGGCGCCTTTCTGCATCGCGCCGACCGCCATGGAGATGTCGCCGTGCCCGGTGATCAGCACCACCGGCAGGCTGCGATCGCGAGCCTTGAGGCGGGTGAGCAATTCCAGGCCATCGATGCCCGGCAGGCGAATGTCGCTGATGACGATGCCGGCAAAGTTGTCGCCGACCCGCTCCAGGGCTTCTTCGGCGCTGCCGACACCGATGCATGGGATGTCTTCCAGGGACAGTGCCTGCTGGCAGCCGAGCAGCACGTGGGGGTCGTCTTCGACGATCAAAACACTAAGGTCGTGGTTCATATTGGCTCGGCGGGTGTGGGGCTTACCAACGGTAAACTGAGGACGAATGCGGTACCACCGCTGGCCGGGTGCTCGACGCCCAGGTGACCGCCGGTGGCGGCGGCCAGGCTCGCCGAAAGGGTCAGGCCGAGGCCCAGGCCCTGCTCGCCGGGTTTGGTGGTGAAAAACGGTTCGAACAGATGCTTGCGCGCTTCGGCGTCGATGCCATGGCCGTTGTCGCGAACCCGCAGGCGGTATTTGCCGTCGACCGCGTCACCTTCGAGCCACAACTCCGGCTGCGGCTGCGCCTGCATGGCGTCGAGGGCGTTGCCGATCAGGTTGACCAGAATCTGCTCCAGACGGGTCTGGTCGATCTGGACCTGAACGTCTTCGAAATGGCGATGAAGTTGCAGCCGGGCGTTCTCCACCCGCGAGCCGAGCAATTGCAAGGCGGCGTCCACGCCCTTGCCGAGACAGGCCTGGCCCTTGTCGTCGCCGCGCCGGGCGAAGGAACGCAGGCTGGCGGTGATCCGGCCCATGCGGTCGATCAGTTCGTTGATGGTCTTGAGGTTGGTGCTGGCCACGTCCAGCTGGCCGCGCTCGAGAAAGCGCACGGTATTTCCGGACAGCGTGCGCAGCGCCGCCAGCGGCTGGTTCAGTTCGTGGGCGATGCTGGTGGACATCTGGCCGATGGCCGCGAGCTTGCCGGCCTGCACCAGTTCATCCTGGGCGCGGCGCAAGGTCTCCTCGGCATGGCGTCGTTCGCGGATCTGACCCTTGAGCCGTTCGTTGCTGGCGCGCAGGTCGACGGTGCGTTCGGTAATCCGACGCTCCAGCTGATTGTTGGCTTGCTCCAAGGCTTCCCGGGCGGCGAGGCGGGTGGCGATCACCTTGCGCCGCTCGTTCCAGGCGATCAGCAGGAACGCCACGAGGCCAAAAGCGACGGCCACGAGAATGCCTTGGTTGATCGATTCCCGGCGCAGATCCTGGAGCGGCGTCAGCAGGGTGAAATTCCACGGGGTGTCGTTCAACTGGCGGGTTTGCGAGAGGTAACTGATGTTTTCATCGTCGGAAACAACCTCGCTGTTGGCCGGGAAGGTCAGCTTTTCCACGCCTTCGGACAGGGTTTCCCGGGCCAGCGGCTGCAACTCGGTGAGCGGGAACCAGTAGTACTGGAGGCTGCGAGCGAGCTTTTCCTTGGTCTCTTCGCTCAGTGGCACCACCGATTTGAGGCGCCGCGCAGGATCGCTGGAGAGGATGATGATGCCGTTCTCGTCGCTGACGAAGGCTTCCAGGCGCGCCCGCTGCCAGCGCTCCTCCATGGCTTCCAGGCGCACCTTGACCACGGCGACGCCGATGATCTTGCCGTGTTCTTCCAGGCCGTGGGCCAGGTAGTAGCCGGGTTCGCCATTGGTGCTGCCGATGCCGTAGAAGCGCCCCGGCTGGCCGCGAACGGCGTTCTGGAAATAGGCGCGGAAGGACAGGTCTTCACCCAGGTAACTGTCGACGTCGCGCCAGTTGCTGGTGGCCATGACACGGCCGGTGGTGTCCATCACGTAAATGGCCCGACTGCGACTGCGTCGGTTCAGGCCTTCGAGGTATTCGTTGACCGTTTGCCGGTGTTCCGGGCTCGGATCGTCCAGCAGCGTCGAGACGCTGGATTCGAGCTCCAGCAGGCTGGGCAGGTAGGTGTATTTGCTGATTTCGCTTTCGACGGCGCGGGCGTGCAACTCCAGCTGGCGCTGGCCGTTTTCGCCGAGATTGCGGATGCCGTAGTGCTCACTGACCCAGAAGCCGATGTAACCGAGTCCAATCATCATGGCGATGATCAGCGGCGGCAGGAACAGATGGCGAATCAGACGGGGTTTCACGGCGAGTGATGGTTCTAGAGCGCGATCGAGAGTGGGGTCGCATTTCATCACAGATGCCTTGGGTCAACCACAACACAAATCTCAAGACCACCACCGACCCAATGTGGGAGCGGGCTTGCTCGCGAAGGCGTAGTGTCAGTCACATCCATTTTGAATGTGCCGCCGCCTTCGCGAGCAAGCCCGCTCCCACAAGGGGATAGCGGTGTTTTCTTAGTGCTGCAAAATCTTGTTGAGGAAGTGCTGCGTACGTTCGGCACGGTGGCTGATGTCGCCGAAGAACTCTTCTTTCTTGCAGTCTTCGATGATCTGGCCCTTGTCCATGAAGATCACGCGGTCGGCCACTTTACGGGCGAAGCCCATTTCGTGGGTCACGCACATCATGGTCATGCCTTCGTGGGCCAGTTGCACCATCACGTCGAGCACTTCGTTGACCATTTCCGGGTCCAGTGCCGAGGTCGGTTCGTCGAACAGCATGACGATCGGGTCCATCGCCAGCGCACGGGCAATCGCCACACGCTGTTGCTGACCGCCGGACAGTTGTCCCGGGTGCTTGTGGGCGTGGGCCGACAGACCGACGCGCTCGAGCAGTTGCAGGCCTTTCTTGGTCGCTTCTTCCTTGCTGCGGCCCAGCACCTTGATCTGCGCGATGGTCAGGTTTTCGGTGATGGTCAGATGCGGGAACAGTTCGAAATGCTGGAACACCATGCCCACCCGCGAACGGAGCTTGGGCAGGTTGGTTTTCGGGTCGGCGATGGAGGTGCCGTCGACCACGATGTCACCTTTCTGGAACGGCTCCAGGGCGTTGACGCACTTGATCAGGGTCGATTTGCCGGAACCGGACGGCCCGCAGACCACGATCACTTCGCCTTTTTTGACCTCGGTGCTGCAATCGGTCAGCACCTGGAAGTCGCCATACCACTTGTTGATGTTCTTGATGGAGATCATACGGTGATCCTTTTTTGCAGGCGCTTGACCAACTGCGAGGCGGCAAAGCTGATGATGAAGTACACGAGCCCTGCGAAGATCAGGAACTCATTGGAGCGGCCGATGATGTCACCGCTGGCACGCGCAGAATTGAGGAAGTCCACCAGGCCGACGGCATATACCAGCGAGGTGTCCTGGAACAGGATGATGCTCTGTTGCAGCAACAGCGGGGTCATCTTGCGGAAGGCCTGGGGCAGGATGATCAGGCGCATCATCTGGCCATAGTTCATGCCCAGTGCCTGGGCGGCGCCCATCTGGCCCTTGGGAATCGACTGCACACCGGCGCGGACGATTTCGCAGAAGTAAGCCGCTTCGAACATCATGAAGGCCACGATGCACGAGGTGAACGCGCCGATCGGGGTGTCTTCGCCGGTGATCCAGCGCAGCACGAACGGTACCGCCAGGTAGAACCAGGTGATCACCAGCAGCAGCGGAATCGAACGGAAATAGTTGACGTAGGCGCCCGCCAGATTCGACAACAGTTTGTTGTGTGACAGACGGCACAGCGCCAGGATTGTGCCGAGGATGATCCCGCCGATGACGCCCATGGCCATCAGCTTGAGGGTCATGATCATGCCGTTCCACATGCCTGGCAGGGACGGGATGATGCCCGAGAAGTCGAGTTCCATCATTTACCCCCTACGGAAATCAGGCCTGGTACGGCAACTTTCTTCTCGACCATACGCATCAGCAGCATCAGGCTCATGTTCAGGGTGAAGTAGATCAGTGTGGCCAGGGTGAACGCTTCGAACAGGTTGGCCGAGAACTCGGCGGTCTGTTTGGTCTGCGCCAGCAGCTCCATCAGGCCGATCAGCGAGGCGACGGACGAGTTCTTGAAGACGTTGAGAAACTCCGAGGTGAGCGGCGGAATGATGATCCGGTAGGCCTGGGGCAGCAGCACGTTCCAGTAGATCTGCGGCAGGGTGAAACCCATGGCGCGGGCCGCGGATTCCTGACCTTTTGGCAGCGCCTGGATACCGGTACGCACCTGTTCGCAAACACGGGCGGCGGTGAACAGGCCCAGGCACACGACGACGCTGAGGAAGGCCGAGGTGGTCGGGTTCAGGTCCTGCTTGTACCACTCCTGCAGATCGGCCGGCAGCAGATCGGGCACCAGGAAGTACCAGATGAACAGTTGAACCAGCAGCGGCACGTTACGGAAGAGTTCGACGTAGCAGGTGGCGATGCCCGATACGATGCGGTTCGGCACGGTCCGCATGACGCCCAGGATCGAGCCCAGCGTCAGGGCGATGATCCAGGCCACGATGGCGATGCCGATGGTCCAGCCCAGACCGGAGATGAACCAGTCGAGATAGGTCTCGCTGCCCACGCCGGTGGACTTGAAGAACACGCCCCAGTCCCAGTTGTAATTCATTAGGGTCTCCCCTCAGATCAATCGATGTACAAGTACCCGCTTGGGGGAAACTCCGTTCCCGCCTGATCCGTTCGATCAGGCACACGCGACCAGCTCGATAGCCACCGGTTCGAGTGTTTCCATAAATGCCAGCAGGAGGTGACAACTCCTGAAAGGGCAACGGCCCCTTCAGGAGATAAGGTTAGTCAGAAATCAGGATTTCTTGTCGTCAGCCGCTTTGTCGGTCGGCGTGGCGATCAGGGCCTTGAGCTCGTTGCTCATCGGGAACTCCAGGTTCACGCCCTTAGGCGGTACTGGCTGCTGGAACCACTTGTCGTAGATCTTGTTGATCTCGCCCGATGCGTAGGTGGCCTTGATGGCGTCGTCCACGACCTTCTTGAACGGCTCGTCGCCCTTGCGAACCATGCAGCCGTAGATTTCGTAGGACTGTGGAGTACCAGTCACGGCCCAGTCGGCAGGCTTCTTGGCCTTGGCCATTTCGCCGGCCAGCAGTACGTCGTCCATCATGAAGGCCACTGCGCGGCCGCTTTCCAGCATCTGGAAGGACTCACCGTGGTCTTTGGCGGAGATGACGTTCATGCCCATCTGCTTGTCGGCATTCATCGCCTTGAGGATGCGCTCGGACGTGGTGCCGGCGGTGGTCACGACGTTCTTGCCCTTCAGGTCGTCGAAGTCCTTGTAGGCGGAGTCTTTCTTGGACAGCAGACGGGTGCCGACTTCGAAGATGCCCACGGAGAAGTCAACCTGCTGCTGACGCTCGACGTTGTTGGTGGTGGAACCGCACTCCAGGTCCACGGTGCCGTTCTGCACCAGCGGGATACGGGTTTGCGAGGTCACCAGGTTGTACTTGACCTGAAGGTTGGGCAGGTCCAGCTCTTTTTTCAGAGCTTCGACGACTTTCAGTTGCAGGTCGTGGGAGTAGCCGACCGGTTTGCCGGAAGCGTCCACGATGTAGGAGAAAGGAATGGAAGCGTCGCGATGTCCAAGGGTGATAGTGCCGGAATCTTTGATCTTCTTCAGGGTGCCGGTGAGTTCGGCGGCGAAAACTGGAGTGCTGATCAGAGCGGCAGCAATGGCTGCGCCCAGGATATGGGGAACGATGCGCATCAAATTTTCCTCGACATTGTTTTTTTTATGGAGCCAGTTCACCGGCCCTTTTGAGCATTGAATGCCTGACGGCTCCTGAAGTGTTGGCGCAACAGGCATTCGTCGAAGAAGTGTAGAGCATGACTCGTGCCAGACCAGTCGCAACTGATCAAAGCATTGATTTATAAGGGGATTAAATATTTATTGCGGTTTTTTCTGCGCTGGAGAATCCGGTTATCCGAACCGACCCGCAGGTCGCGTTCGGAAAACCGAATGGCGTTGGGGCGCAACCCGCTGTCAGGGGTATTTACGCTTGTCCGGTGCCGGCGGGAAATACTGGTATAACCAGGTTTCACTGAGGGTGCGATCGTTGGTGCGGATGAACAGGCGCAGCTCGACCGGATCGACGCTGTCGTTGGTCGGGTACCAGTCGAACAGGATGCGGAAGCCCTTGATGTCATCGAGCACCAGCACGCTGAAATCCTTGACCTCACCGTTCGAGCAGGTGACCACCGGTTCGATGCCGGCACCGGCCGGCAGGCGATCCAGGCCACCGCCGGTGAAGTCCACGGCGAAACGACGGGCCCAGACTTCCGGATAGTGTTCGCCCGGCGCCCAGCCTTCGGTGAAGCCGCCCATCCCCGAACGCGTCGCATGAACCCGCGCCAGCGGCGTGCCGACCGGCGGCAGCGCGCTCCAGTACAGCTTGTAGCCGTAGTTCAGCGAATCGCCGGCGGCCACCGGTTTTTTTGGTGTCCAGAAGGCGACGATGTTGTCCATGGTCTCGCCGGTGGTGGGGATCTCCAGCAGGTCCACCGAGCCTTCGCCCCATGCCGTCGTCGGTTCGACCCACAGGCTCGGACGGCGGCTGTACCAGTCGACGGTGTCCTGATAGCTGGCGAATTCGTGATCGGTCTGCACCAGGCCGAAGCCCTTCGGATCGTTGTCGGCGAAGGCGTTGAATTGCAGGGTGGCCGGGTTGTTCAGCGGGCGGCAGATCCACTCGCCGTTGCCGCGCCACATCGCCAGGCGATCGGAGTCGTGGATTTGCGGGTGAATGGTGTCGCACATGCGGCGCTCGTGGGTACCGCAGCTGAACATGCTGGTCATCGGCGCGATGCCCAGTTGATCGATGGCGGTCCGCGCGTTGACGTGGGCATCGACCTCCATCACCACGCGCTCGGCCTGGCAGTCGATGTCAAAGCGGTAGGCGCCGGTGGCGCTTGGCGAGTCGAGCAGGGCATAGACCACGAAGCGAGTACTGTCCTTGTCCGGGGTCTCGAACCAGAACTTGGTGAAGTCAGGGAATTCCTCGCGCTTCTTGGCGTAGGTGTCGATGGCCAGACCGCGGGCCGAGAGGCCATATTGGCCAGTGGCATCCACCGCGCGGAAGTAGCTGGCGCCTAGGAAAGACACCACGTCGTGCTTGTCCAGCTCCGGCGCCTTGAACAGCTTGAAGCCGGAGAAACCCAGGTCGCCGGTCAACTGCTTGGTGTCGACCGTGGTCTTTTCGTAGTTGAACAGCTCCGGACGGAAATGCACCTCGCGGGCCATGCGGGTCTTGGGATCGACGCTGTACATGCGCACCGGCTGCTTGAAACCCATGCCGACGTGGAAGAACTGCACGTCCAGCTGACCCTTGTTGTCTTTCCACAGCGAATGGTCGCCGTCGTAGCGGATCGCATTGAAATTCTGCGGCGTCATGGTCGCCAGGGTCGGCGGTAACACCTGCTTGGTGTCCTGGTAGCGGTTGCTGGCCAGTTGCTTGGCCTGGATCTTCAAGGCCTCGAAATCGAAGGCCTTGGCCTCGCCATCGGCCGTCCCGGGGGCAGCCCAGGCGCGGGCGGCGAGCAGGCCGGTGGCGGACAAACCGGTATAGGCCGCAATGGCCATGGAGGCTTTGAGCAAATTTCTGCGGTGCATAACTACAACCTGTCGTGAACAATCCCGCGCCGTTCCTGGCACGTACTGGATCAGAAATTACGGTTCGGACATGCCTTCGGCCAAACGCGACGGACTTTAAACAGATGCCGAATAGCTTAAACCGTTCGATTGCAGAGCAAAAATGGTTGATGGCAAGACGCTAGCGCGCGAATGAAACAAGACGTGTCCGGAAACATTTCCCACAGCCCTTTCTGATTTAGAGGGCATATCTGCTTTTTTCGTGTAATTACTCTAAAAACCGCTTTTCAGCGCCGAGATTATTTCTATTCTGTAGTCATGACCGGTTTATGCCCTTCGGGCCGGTACGGTTCAGTGGCCCATGCGGCGCTGCCGGAAGATAGATCAAGGGCGATGCGGTTTCTGAAGTTTTCTTTGACGTAGAGAGAAGGACATCGTCCATGTCGAAAGTACAAGGCATCACCGAAATGTTGGGAATCTTTCCATGCCTGGGCCTGGGTAGGCGAAGGCGCCGGCTGAACAGCGAGGAAATGAAGCTGGTGGAGCGTTACAGGGAATTGTCGGAGAGCGACCGGATTGCCATGCGGTATCTGGTGGATGCGATGAGGAGTGTTTCGCGGTTTTGAGTGGGACTGGTTAGCGTGAGAGCCATTTGGCTTTCACGGTCTCCAGAGAGGTCAACTTGCCTGCGTCAGCGTCGGCAATGCCGGCGTCGATTGCGGACAGGTAGGCCAGTTGTTCATTGTTTTGGGAGGTATGTCCCCAAGGGGGAAACTGGGAGTGTTACAACGCAGGGGCAGACGTTGCAGTCTGCCCCTTTTTGTTTTTTGTTTCAGTAGCTCGTGCCATCGGCCGTGCGAGATCCCTGTAGCAGTTGGCGAAGCCTGCGTTCTGCTGCGCAGCAGTCGTTAAATCAGCCAATGCGGTGTCTCAGGCAGACCTCGCATTCAGGTTTTGCGACTGCTTCGCAGTCGAACGCAGGCTTCGCCAGCTGCTACATGTCCTGCGGCAACTTGACTGGTCGGTATTGGGAGGGCAGGAATGCGGTATCTTTTTGTCTGAAGGAGAGATTGATCTATGACAGACACTGACAACAAGAACCCTGAAGCAGATCTTCAGGACCGTTTCGAAGCCGTGCGTGGCAAAGCCGATATCAAATGGCGCACGGATGATTTGATGGCTTTGCTGAGAGGGGATACCAGCATTTGCTTGAAGGAAGAAGATCGCCCCGGCTTCCCAGCGGACCCCGGGGCGACTCACATCAGCGACTAACCTTCCAGGCATCCCCAGCAGGTGCGGTGCCGTGGTCGTACGGCTTGGCGATCCACATGTAGAGCAGACCCAGGCCGATCACGATGACGGTGCTCAACACCATCGAGTAGTTGATGTACCACGCCGCATCCGGCGTGCGGGGCCAGGCCATGTTGATGATGGCGCCGATGCCGTAGGCCAGGGCGCCGATGTTGACTAGCCAGCCCCAGGCGCCGAGGGTGAATTTGCCGCTCGGTTTCCAGCCTTTCATGCGGGCGTAGAGGGCTGCCAGGACGATCATCTGGAACGCCAGGTAGATACCGATGGCGGCGAAGCTGACGATGGTGGCGACGGCATCCTGCAGAAAGAAGCCGAGGATGATGATCAGTGCCGGCAGGATGCCGGAGACGAACAGGGCGGCCACCGGAACCTGGGTTGTAGGAGAAATCTTCTTCAGCAGTCGGCTGCCGATGACCATTTCGTCCCGGGCGTAGGAGTACAGCAGGCGGCTCGCCGCCGCTTGCAGGCTGATGACGCAGGAGATGAAGGAAATCATCACCACGCCCATGACCATTTTCGAGCCGACCGGGCCGAAGGCGTTGCCAAGAATGGTGCCGACCGGGTCCTTGTCGGTGCCGTTGATCACCGCCTGCATGTCCGGCACGGCGAGGATCAGGGCCAGGCAGGCGAACATCGCGGCGACGCCGCCGATGTAGATGGTCATGCGCATGGCCACCGGGATTTTCTTGCTCGGGTTCGGGGTTTCTTCGGCCACGTCGCCGCAGGCTTCGAAGCCGTAGTACAGGAACATCCCCGCCAGGGACGCGGTGAGGAACGCCGGCAGGTACGAGCCATCGACGCTGATGCCGAAGGTGTCGAACAGCACGCCGATCGACTGATGACGCTCGAAGATCAGCAGGTAGACGCCGACGATCACCGCGCCAATCAGTTCGCAGAGGAAGCCGAACATGGCGATTCGCGCCAGGGTCTTGGTGCCGCTGAGATTGACCAGGGTGGCGAACAACGTCAGCACCAGGGCGATGACGATGTTGGTGTTGTTGCTCGGTTCAAAACCCAGCATGGCCGCCAGGTACGGACCTGCGCCAACCGCAACGGCGGCGATGGTCACGCACAGGGCAATGGAGTAGATCCAGCCGACCATCCATGCCCAGCGCTTGCCCACCAGACGCCGGGCCCACGGATATACGCCGCCGGAGATCGGGAACTGCGAGACCACTTCACCGAAGATCAGGCACACCAGCAACTGGCCGCAACCGACCAGCAAATAGGCCCAGAACATTGGTGGCCCGCCGGCGGCGAGGCAAAGGCCGAAGAGGGTATAAACCCCGACGACCGGGGAAAGGTAGGTGAAGCCCAGGGCGAAGTTTTCCCACAGGCTCATGCTGCGATTGAAGTTGGAGGTGTAACCCAGTTGGCGTAGTTGCTCGGCATCGCTGTCGGCAACGGCTGTCGAGAGATCGGGTGATGCACTCATGTGTGTTTTCTCCGGAAAATCGGCAGATTTCGGATGGCCGAAGCCGTGGCGGGGCTGTGAGAGCGCCGCCAGGTTCGGTGGTTATTGTTGTTTTGTTGGTTTGGAGCCTGGTGGTGCGTAGTGCCGGTTTCTGCCCTGAAACCGTGGTGAATCCCACTGTAGGAGCGAGCTTGCTCGCGAAGAACCTGAGAGCACCGCGGGGCGTCAGGAACCCCGCGTCATCGTTGACGTCCATCGCGAGCAAGCTCGCTCCTACAGGTAATGCTTTTTAGTGCTTGAACATCACATGCCGAACGACGGTGTAGTCCTCCAGCCCGTACATCGACATGTCCTTCCCATACCCGGACAGTTTCTGGCCGCCGTGCGGCATTTCACTGACCAACATGAAGTGGGTGTTGACCCAGGTGCAGCCGTACTGCAGGCGCGCCGATAGGCGATGGGCGCGGCCGACGTCGGCGGTCCAGACCGAGGACGCCAGGCCGTAGTCCGAGTCGTTGGCCCAGCCCAGAACCTGAGCCTCATCGGTGAATTTGGTCACCGAAACGACCGGGCCAAATACCTCGCGACGAACGATTTCGTCGTCCTGCTGCGCGTCCGCCAGCACGGTCGGTTCGAAGAAAAAGCCATTGCCGTCCACCGCCTTGCCGCCGGTGATCAGGCGGATGTGCGGCTGGGCCACGGCGCGCTCGACAAACCCGGCCACGCGGTCGCGGTGTTGCGCGGTGATCAGCGGACCGAGTTCGGTCGATGGATCGTCCTGTAAACCGTATTTGATGCTGCTGACCGCTGCGCCGAGCTTCTCGACGAATTTCTCGTAGATACCTTCCTGCGCGTAAATACGGCAGGCAGCGGTGCAGTCCTGGCCGGCGTTGTAGAAGCCGAAGGTGCGGATGCCTTCGACGGCGGCATCGATGTCGGCGTCGTCAAAGATGATCACCGGCGCCTTGCCGCCCAGTTCCATGTGCATGCGTTTGACGCTGTCGGCGGTGCTGGAAATGATGTTCGAGCCGGTGGCGATCGAGCCGGTCAGCGACACCATGCGCACTTTCGGGTGGGTGACCAGCGGGCTGCCGACGCTAGGACCACGGCCGAACACCAGGTTGAGTACGCCGGCCGGGAAGATTTCCGACGCCAGTTGCGCCAGACGCAGCGCGGTCAGCGGGGTCTGTTCCGATGGCTTGAGCACCACGGTATTGCCAGCGGCGAGGGCCGGGGCGATTTTCCAGGCGACCATCATCAGCGGGTAGTTCCACGGCGCGATGGAGGCGATCACGCCCACCGGATCACGACGGATCATCGAGGTGTGGCCGGGCAGGTATTCGCCACCGGCCGAACCGCTCATGCAACGGCTGGCTCCGGCGAAGAAACGGAACACGTCGGCAATTGCCGGGATCTCGTCATTCAGCGCGGCGCTGTAGGGCTTGCCGCAGTTGTCCGACTCCAGCTTGGCCAGCTCTTCGCCGTGGGCTTCGATGGCGTCGGCGAGTTTGAGCAGCAGCAGCGAACGCTCTTTGGGCGGGGTCTGCGACCAGCTGTCGAACGCAGCATCAGCGGCACGCACCGCGGCATCGACCTGGGCTTCGCTGGCTTCGTTGATTTCCACCAGCACGCGGCCCAGGGCGGGGTTGAACACCGGTTGGGCCGGGCCTTCGCCGTTGAGCAGTTGGCCGTTGATCAGGAGTTGGGTTTGCATTGGTTTTGTCCTCTTCAAATACTTTTATTTTTCTGTAGAAACCGAACCCTGTAGGAGCGAGGCTTGCCCGCGAAGAGGCCATCAAAATTCGGCATTGATGGTGGCTGACACACCGCTTTCGCGGGCAAGCCTCGCTCCTACAGGAGAGGTTGTTGTCTGTTGTTGAATTACTTCCCGCCACTCCCCGCAACGCTCTCTCCGCCACGGGTCAGGTAATAGGCGCCGAGGATCGGCAGCATGGTCACCATCATCACCAGCATCGCCACGACGTTGGTCACCGGCACATCCCGAGGGCGGCTGAGCTGGTTGAGCAGCCACAGCGGCAGGGTGCGTTCGTGGCCTGCGGTGAAGGTGGTCACGATGATTTCGTCGAACGACAGCGCAAATGCCAACATGCCGCCGGCCAGCAACGCCGAGCCCAGGTTGGGCAGGATGATGTAGCGGAAGGTCTGCCAACCGTCGGCACCGAGGTCCATCGAGGCCTCGATCAGGCTGTGGGAGGTGCGGCGCAATCGCGCAATCACGTTGTTGTAGACGATCACCACACAGAAGGTCGCGTGGCCGACGATGATGGTGAACATCCCGGGCTCGATGCCCAGCGACTTGAAGGTCGCCAGCAGCGCGATCCCGGTGATGATCCCCGGCAGGGCGATCGGCAGGATCAGCATCAGCGAGATGCCCTGCTTGCCGAAGAAGTCCCGGCGATACAGCGCCGCTGAAGCCAGGGTTCCGAGCACCAGGGCGATCAGCGTGGCAATCGAGGCGATCTGCAGCGACAGCTTGATCGCTTCCAGCACGTCGGGCCGCGAGAACGCCACGCCGATCCACTTCAGGGTGAAACCCTTGGGCGGAAAGCTGAACGCCGCGTCTTCGGTGTTGAAGGCGTACATGAAGATGATCAGGATCGGGAAGTGCAGGAAAACCAACCCGCCCCAGGCTGCGATTTTGAGGCCCCATGAAGCACGCCCTTGTGATGAAGAGTCAGAGTGCATCGAAGGCCCCCAGACGTTTGACGATGGACAGGTAAACGGCGATCAGCACGATCGGCACCAGGGTGAACGCAGCGGCCATCGGCATGTTGCCGATCGCACCTTGCTGGGCGTAAACCATGCTGCCGACGAAGTAGCCCGGCGGGCCCACCAGCTGCGGCACGATGAAATCGCCGAGGGTCAGGGAAAAGGTGAAGATCGAGCCGGCGGCAATGCCCGGTACCGAGAGCGGCAGAATCACCTGCATGAAGGTCTGGCTGGGCTTGGCGCCAAGGTCGGCGGAAGCCTGCAACAGCGACGGCGGCAGACGCTCCAGCGAGGCCTGGATCGGCAGGATCATGAACGGCAGCCAGATGTAGACGAACACCATGAACCGCCCCAGGTGCGAGGTCGACAGGGTGCTTCCGCCCACGCCCGGAATCCCCAGCACGAACTGCAACAACGGCTCCAGCCCCAGGTGCTGGACGAACCACTGCGCCACGCCGCCCTTGGCCAGCAGCAGCGTCCAGGCGTAGGCCTTGACGATGTAACTGGCCCACATCGGCATCATCACCGCGATGTAGAAAAACGCCTTGGTCTTGCCGGTGGTGTAGCGCGCCATGTAGTAGGCGATCGGGAACGCGACGATGGCGCTGGCGATCGAGACCACGATGGCCATGCTCAGGGTGCGCAGAATGATGTCGAAATTGGCGGGCTGGAACAGTGCGGCGAAGTTCGCCAGGGTCAGGTCGGGGGTGACCGCCATGGTGAAGTCGTCGAAGGTGTAGAAACCTTGCCACAGCAGGGTCAGCAACGAACCCAGGTAGATCGCGCCGAACCACAGCAGCGGCGGAATCAACAGCATCGACAGGTACAGGTTCGGCCGGCGGTACAGCAGGTTGGAAAACCTGCGCAGTGCCGAGCCTCCTGTCGTGGTTTGAGAGATAGCCATGGTGTTCATCTCAGACCCCGCTTGCCAGGGTGTCGTGCAGCGGGATCATCGCTTCGCGGGCCCAGCGCGCGGTCATGCGTTGCCCGGTCTGGTGTTGGGCGCTGGTATCGAGCCACTGGTTGTTGGCCTTGCTGATGTTCAGGGTCTGGCCGTTATCCAGTTTCAGTTCATAGCGGGTGGCGCTGCCCTGATATTGAATGTCGTGCAGCAGGCCGCTGACTTCGATTTCATGGCTGGCCAGCGGGCCCTCGGCAAACTGCACGTGTTCCGGGCGGATCGAAAACGGCTGCGGATTGCCGCTCAGCTCACGGGCCAGATCGCCACGGATCACGTTGGAGGTGCCGACGAATTCGGCGACGAAAGTGGTCGCAGGTTTCATGTACAGGTTGCGCGGCGAGTCGACCTGTTCGATGCGGCCCTTGTTGAAGACGGCCACGCGGTCGGACATCGACAGCGCTTCGGTCTGGTCGTGGGTGACGAAGATGAAGGTGATGCCGAGCTGGCGTTGCAGCTTCTTCAATTCGCTCTGCATCTGCTCGCGCAGCTTGAGGTCCAGTGCGCCGAGGGGCTCGTCGAGCAGCAGCACCCGTGGGCGGTTGACCAGGGCACGGGCCAGGGCCACGCGCTGACGCTGGCCGCCGGAGAGCTGCACCGGCTTGCGCTCGCCGTAGCCGCCGAGAGCGACCATGTCGAGGGCTTCTTCGGCGCGCTTGTTGCGTTCGCCCTTGGCCACGCCTTTGACTTTCAAACCGTAGGCGACGTTGTCGCGAACGTTCATGTGCGGGAACAGCGCGTAATCCTGGAACACGGTGTTCACGTCGCGCTGATACGGCGGCAGCCCGGCGGCTTCCTCGCCGTGAATGCGGATGGAGCCTGCGCTCGGTTGTTCGAAACCGGCGATCAGGCGCAGACAGGTGGTTTTGCCCGAGCCCGAAGGGCCCAGCATGGAGAAGAACTCGCCGTCCTGGATATCGATGGAAACCCGGTCAACGGCCTTCACTTCGCCGAACTGACGGGAAACGTTGGTGAACTGGACTGCAAGCGTCATGGTGCGGTGCTCCGGGAAAGCTGAAATCTTGAAAACATCGCGAGCAGGCTCGCTCCCACAGGTCCTGTGTGTTCTTTGTGGGAGCGAGCCTGCTCGCGATAAGGGTTTAACGACCGCCCATGATCGCGATGTAGTCCTGGGTCCAGCGGCTGTACGGCACGAACTTGCCGCCTTCGGCCTGCGGGGTTTTCCAGAAGGCGATCTTGTCGAACTGGTCGAAACCATTGGTCTTGCAGCCTTCGGCGCCGAGCAGTTCGCTCTCCTTGCACGCCGCCGGCACCGCCGGCAACGAACCGAACCAGGCGGCCACGTCGCCCTGGACCTTCGGTTGCAGCGACCAGTCCATCCACTTGTAGGCACAGTTCGGATGCTTGGCCTCGGTGTGCAACATGGTGGTGTCGGCCCAGCCGGTGGCGCCTTCTTTCGGGATGGTCGAGGCGATCGGCTGTTTCTCGTTCATCAGGCCGTTGACCTGATACGGCCAGGCGCCGGAAGCGACCACGCCTTCGTTCTTGAAGTCGCTCATCTGCACAGTGGTGTCGTGCCAGTAGCGGTGTATCAGCGGTTGCTGCGCGCGCAACAGATCGAGCACCGCCTTGTATTGCTCTTCGGTCAGCTCGTAGGGGTTTTTGATCCCCAGTTCCGGCTTGGCGGTCTTGAGGTACAGCGCCGCATCGGCGATGTAGATCGGTCCGTCATAGGCCTGCACACGGCCCTTGTTCGGTTTTCCGTCCGGCAGGTTTTCCGCGGCAAACACCACGCTCCAGCTGTCCGGCGCGGTCTTGAACACGTTGGTGTTGTACATCAGCACGTTCGGGCCCCACTGGTACGGGGTGCCGTAGGTCTGATTGTTGACCACGTACCAAGGCGCATCCTTGAGGCGCGGATCGAGGTTCTTCCAGTTCGGGATCAGCGCAGTGTTGATCGGTTGTACACGCTTGCCGACGATCAGGCGCAGGGAGGCGTCGCCGGACGCGGTGACCAGGTCGTAACCGCCCTTGGCCATCAGGCTGACCATCTCATCGGAGGTGGCGGCGGTCTTCACGTTGACCTTGCAGCCGGTTTCCTTCTCGAAACCGGTCACCCAGTCGTAGGCCTTGTCGCTTTCGCCCTGTTCGATGTAGCCGGGCCAGGCCACGATATCCAGCTGACCTTCGCCAGCGCCGACAGCCTTCAGCGGCTCGGCGGCCTGGACACTGGCACTGGCCAGCAGCGCGGTGGTGATTGCACTGAGCAGTGCGGTCTTGTGCGCGAACATGGAATTCCCTCTTCTTTAAATTATGGTCGGGGCAGTTTTTCGAACGGGGTGAAGCATGCCGTTGGCGGCTTGTTATTAGCGTAGTCAGAGATGCTGGCCATGGCGCGCCATGATGTGCCGCACCACGCTGTAGTCCTGTAACGAGTCGCTGGACAGGTCCTTGCCGTAGCCCGGGCGCTTGAGGCCGCCGTGGGGCATTTCGCTGACCAGCATGAAATGGCTGTTGATCCAGGTGCAGCCGTATTGCAGGCGCGCGGCGACCTGCATCGCCTTGTCCAGGTTCTGGGTCCAGACCGATGACGCCAGGCCGTATTCCGAATCATTGGCCCAGTCCACTGCCTGCTCCAGTTGATCGAAGCGGGTCACGGTGACCACCGGGCCGAACACTTCGCGCTGGACGATTTCGTCGCTCTGTTTGCAGCCGGCCAACAAGGTCGGCTGATAGTAGAAACCGGCACCGGAATGCACCGCCGCACCGGTGACCCGCTCGATGTGCGGTTGGCCGAGGGCGCGCTCGACGAAGCTGGCCACGCGGTCGCGCTGTCGAGTGCTGATCAGCGGACCGATTTCGTTATCGGCATCGCGCTTGCCCGCAAAACGCAGGCTGCTGACCGCCGCGCCGAGTTCTGCCACCAGGCGGTCGTGAATCCCGGCCTGGGCATAGACCCGGCAGGCCGCGGTGCAATCCTGGCCGGCGTTGTAGTAACCGTAGGTGCGCACGCCTTCGACCACCGCCTGGATGTCGGCGTCGTTGCAGACGATCACCGGGGCCTTGCCGCCCAGTTCCAGGTGCGTGCGCTTGAGGGTTTTCGAAGCGGCCTGAAGGATTTTCTGCCCGGTGACGATATCGCCGGTCAGCGACACCATGCGCACCTTGGGATGGCTGACCAGATGGCTGCCGACGCCTTCGCCACCACCGCAGACAATGTTGATCACTCCCGGCGGCAGAATCTCCGCCAGCGCCGGAGCGAGTGCGAGGATCGACAGCGGCGTGTGCTCGGACGGCTTGAACACCAGGGTGTTGCCGGCGGCCAGGGCCGGGGCGATTTTCCAGGCGGCCATCATGATCGGGTAGTTCCACGGTGCAATCGACGCGACCACGCCAATCGGATCGCGACGGACCATGCTGGTGTAGCCCGGCAGATATTCACCGCTGAGTTGGCCGGTCTGGCAACGCACGGCACCGGCGAAGAAGCGGAACACATCGACCGTGGCGCTCAGGTCGTCCTGACGCGCCAGATGCAATGGCTTGCCGCAATTCAAGGCTTCGAGGCGGGCGAGCAGGTCGGCGTTCTTTTCAATGGCGTTGGCGATGTCCAACAGCAGGTTCGAGCGCTGCTGCGGTGTGGTCCGCGACCAGCCGGCAAAGGCCTGGTGGGCGGCGAGGATGGCGGCTTCGACCTGTTCGGTGCTGGCTTCGGCGATCTGCGTCAGGACTTCGCCGGTGGCCGGGTTGATGATCGGCTCGACAAAGCCTTGCCCGCCGACCAATTCGCCATCGATCAACAGGGCGGTAAACAGCGGAGTCTGCGCGCCAGCCATTTTTCGGGATCTCTTTTCTTGTGTGGCCATGCTGCTCCCAGTGCCTGGGGCCGGCCGTCTTTATATAGATGCAGCAAGACTAGTGCGCGGACCCGAGGTCGACAAATTCTAAATACTGAAGGTGGCGTTCGATTAAATAGATGGCTTGCGTGGGCCGTGTGGCTGCTCACGTGCCACGGTCAGGAACGGGTCGACAAGGGCAGGGCGGGCGGTGCCGCGACGCCAGGCCAGGCCCACGTCCAGGGTCTGGCTCAGGTCGGCGATCGGCCGCGCTTCAATGATGTCGCCCTCCAGCGACCACGGGCGGTAGGTCATGTCAGGCTGGATCGACACCCCGAGCCCGGCGGCCACCAGGCTTCGCACCGCTTCGGTGGACGCTGTGCGCAAGGTGATGCGCGGTTGCAGGGAGGCCGCCGTCCACATGCGCTGGGCGTTGCGATCCATTTCATCGACGTTCAGTTGAATCAATGGCTCACGGGCCACGTCGGCGAGGTTGATGCTGTCGTGTTCCAGCAAAGGATGCTGGGCCGGCAGCCACAGCCGGTGAGGTGAGTGAGTCAGCACTTCAGTCTGCAAGGCGTGACGGTCTTCGAGGTTGGACAGGATCAGTACGCCGACATCGATCTCGCCGCTGACCAGCAAATGCTCGATGTAAGGGCGTTCGTCCTCCATCACGCGGATTTCGACATTGGGGTAGGCGCGCTGGAAACGGGTGAGCAGATCCGCGAGGTAGTAGCCGGCCACCAGGCTGGTCACACCGACGATCAATTGCCCGGCCACCTGATCGGTGCTCTGTTGCAGGCTGCGTTTGGCGTTGTCGACGGTGGCGAGGATCAGATGCGCCTGACGCAGGAACTGATGGCCCTGGTGAGTCAGGGTCATGCCCTTGGCGTGGCGGTTGAACAGGCCGACGCCGATTTCCTGTTCCAGTTGCTGGATCGCCAGGGTCAGGGTCGATTGGGAAATGAACGCGGTTTGCGCGGCGGCGGAGATCGAGCCGGTCTCGGCCACGGCGATGAAATGTCGGATCTGACGCAAGGTCATCATGGAAGGGTACCCGGTGGGCGGTTTTTATAGATTTGCTCGAGTGTATATCGGTTTTATAGAAAGGCAGTTGCGAGCTTCGAGCGGCGAACTGCAAGTGGGCAACATTTGGTCGCAACTCTGGCGGTGGGCGTAGGGCACTTTCGATCTAGGCTGGGGGCCTTATCAGCCGGGTAGACCCTTTTACGGAGGCGAACATGAACACCCGTGGATTGCTCGATCAACTGTTGAAATCGGGTCAGGATATGTTGCAGAACAAGGCAGGTGGTGCTCAGACCAAATCATCTGGTGGCTTGGGCGGGCTGCTTGGCGGAAATGGCGGCTCGGGCGGTATCGGGGGATTGCTCTCCGGTGCTGGCGGCGGCGCATTGGCAGCCGGCGCGATGGGGTTGCTGCTGGGAAGCAAGAAGGCGCGCAAGGTCGGTGGCAAGGTTGCGGTTTATGGCGGTCTGGCTGCGCTGGGTGTACTGGCATACAAAGCCTACGGCAATTGGCAGGCCCAGCAGGGCACAGCGCCCAAAACCGAGCCGCAGACCCTCGACCGTCTGCCCGCCGCGCAAGTCGAGCAACACAGTCAGGCGATCCTCAAGGCTCTGGTGGCGGCGGCCAAGGCGGACGGTCACATCGACGAGCGTGAGCGCGAGCTGATCGAAGGCGAGTTCATCAAGCTCGACAACGATCAGGAACTGCGCCACTGGCTGCACGCCGAACTCAACAAACCCCTGGACCCCAGCGACGTCGCCCGCGCCGCCAGCACCCCGGAAATGGCCGCCGAGATGTACATCGCCAGCGTGATGCTGGTGGATGAGGAGAGCTTCATGGAGAAGTCCTACCTCGATGAACTGGCGCGCCAGCTCAGGCTGGAGCCGGGGTTGAAGGTCGAGCTGGAGCGGCAGGTTCGGCAGGCAACCGTTTAAACCGTCAGAAGCCTTCGCGGGCAAGCCTCGCTCCTACAGGCACCACCAATC
>NZ_JBSVXG010000038.1:0-37814 GCF_054070595.1 Pseudomonas sp. SDO55104_S430
TCACCCCAAAAAGTGCGCAAGAAGTTGCGCAGTGCTGTGCAACTTCTTGCGCACTTCTCTGTAAGGACCGAAATTAGAAGCCTGTAGAGATATATCCACAGGGTTATCCACATTTAAGTGCGCAACTTCTTGCGCATAATGGCTCCACAGCATTACGCCTGCTGCGAGGCAGATTGACCCTTTTTAACTGCTCTACACGGAACGCGACCCGCCCCGCCATTCGCCTCCCATTGATCCCCGGAGATCACGAACGATCCAACCCTGCCACCTCACCTGCCTTTCCTGCATTCCCGTCACCCACGATCCGCACTTTCGTGCCGGCCGGCACCTTCGAAAAAAACTCTTCGATATCGTGGTTGTACATGCGGAAGCAGCCATGGCTGGTGCGCGTACCAATTCCGAATTTTTTGTTCGATCCGTGGATGAGGTACGTCGATTGTCCTAAACGGATTTTGTACGGACCAAGCGGATTGTCCGGCCCAGGGGGTACGCGGCTTGGCAGCGGATCACCTTCCGCCGCGTGTTCCGCGCGAATGGAAGGCGTCGGGAACCACGACGGGTTGGCGACTTTCTCGGTGATGCGGGTCGTGCCCAGGGGCGATGACCACCCCTCTCGACCGATTCCCACTGGATAGGTGTAAACGGTTCGAGTGCCTGCGGGAAAGTAGTAAAGGCGGAGTCCGGTCAGATCGATGACCACACCTTCTCTCACTCCGTCGGGCAATTTGAACTCCGTGGGTATCTGGATGGTTGTTCCGACTTTGGGCAACCAGGCATCCACGCCAGGATTGGCATCCAGCATCTCCTGATAGCCAAGGTTGTAGCGCTCAGCCAGGTCAGCGAACGTGTCCTCGTAGCGTGCAATAACAAACTGCCTCACACCTACCTTCGAACTTCCATCAGTGGGCAGTTCGTAACGGGCCGCCATACTTGGCTGGAATACTGAACTGGCAATCACGAGGGTCGCTAACCAGAACTTCTCGCTTGCTGAAGGTGCGCGTCCATTCATTGGGAAAATCTGTACCGCTTTTATCATCAGGTGAACCTTGGCGAGCCTGCTCATTACGTGAGGAAAGGATGCTCGACGATCGAAACCCATAAGACAAACGCGTATTACTTATGCATCCAGTTGAAAATCGAATTGATCAACTTCCTAAACAGCCACGCGGATCAGCCTGCCCCTCCTTTGAGGTTTCACTGATGTTCTCGCCTCCCCGGCTCGTTAGGTCAGCTCCGACAAGTAAGTACTGTCGATGCAGCAAAGCAGCGCCGAAGCCCTCAGGTCTCTGGGGATTGCGCGGGAAGCGGGAGAAGTGATTCGGGAGATATCGAGGGCGGTGACGGAAATCAACGAACGCAACCTGCTGATTGCCACGGCGTCCGAGCAACAGGCCCTGGTTGCGCGGTCGGCCGATCAGACAACCGTTACCAGCAGTGAACTGACCAAGCTGGCCGTCGGATTGAGCAAGGTGGTCGCTCGGCTTCAGGCTTGAGTAAGTCGCAATGCTTACCCCTGAACCTGTAGGAGCGAGCATGCTCGCGATGGACTCGCGGACGCCGCTGGGATTCAGACCTCCAGCGGTATCTTCAATGTCCATCGCAAGCGTGCTCGCTCCTATTACTTGCGCAGCTTAAGAGGCGAAACTCAGGGCGCGGTCTCCTTGCTCGTCCTTGATGCGCGTTGGCAAGCCCATGACGTCCAGTGCTGCCAGGAATGGCTCAGCCGGCAATTCCTCGACGTTGACCATCCGGCTCACGTCCCACTCGCCCCGGGCGACCAGCAAGGCGGCTGCGACCGGTGGCACACCTGCGGTGTAGGAAATGCCCTGGCTATCGGTTTCGGCGTAGGCCTCTTCGTGGTCGGCCACGTTGTAGATGAACACCTCACGTGGTTGACCATCCTTGGTGCCCTTGACCAGATCACCGATGCAGGTCTTGCCGACGTAACCAGGCGCCAGAGAGGACGGATCAGGAAGGACCGCCTTGACCACTTTCAGCGGAACCACTTCCAGACCTTCGGCGGTCTTGACCGGTTGTTCCGAAAGCAGGCCGAGGTTCTTGAGCACGGTAAATACATTGATGTAATGCTCACCGAAGCTCATCCAGAAACGCACGTTCGGCACGTCGAGGTTCTTGGACAGCGAGTGCACTTCGTCATGGCCGGTCAGGTACAGGTTCTGCGAACCTACAACCGGCAAGTCGTCGGTGCGCTTGACTTCGAACATCGTATTACTGTGCCACTGGCTGTTTTGCCAGCTCCACACTTGCCCGGTGAACTCGCGAAAGTTGATTTCGGGATCGAAGTTGGTGGCGAAGTACTTACCGTGAGAACCAGCATTGACGTCGAGAATGTCGATCGAATCAATGCTGTCGAAATACTGTTGTTTAGCCAATGCGGCATAGGCGTTCACGACGCCCGGGTCAAAGCCCACACCGAGAATGGCCGTAATGTTCTTCTGTTGGCATTCTTCGAGGTGCTTCCACTCGTAGTTGCCGTACCAGGGTGGAGTCTCGCAGATCTTGCCCGGCTCTTCGTGAATGGCGGTGTCCAGATAGGCCGCACCGGTATCGATACAGGCGCGCAGCACCGACATGTTGACGAAGGCGGAACCGACGTTGATGACAATCTGCGATTCGGTTTCGCGAATCAGTGCCTTGGTCGCCTCGACGTCCAGTGCATTGAGTGCAAAGGCCTTGATTTCAGCAGGCTGTTTGAGGCTGCCTTTAGCCTTGACGCTGTCGATGATGGCCTGGCATTTGGAGATGTTCCGCGACGCGATAGCAATCCGACCGAGTTCGTCGTTGTGCTGCGCGCACTTGTGGGCCACCACCTTGGCGACACCTCCTGCACCAATGATAAGAACATTCTTCTTCAATTTCTTTTTCTCTCCTTTTCTACCAGCTTACGAAAGGCTGGACATGTAATCGTTGTAATCGAACTCACGAACCACCTCGACAGTACCGTCGAGTTGTTTCACTACAATGGACGGCATTTTAAGGCCGTTGAACCAATTCTTCTTGACCATGGTGTAACCCGCGGCGTCGACGAAAGACAGACGGTCACCGATGGCCAGCGGCTTGTCGAGCTGATACTCACCGAAAATATCGCCGGCCAGGCAGGATTTGCCGCACACCATGTAAGTGTGTTCGCCTTCGCTCGGCGCCAGCTTGGCATTGAGGCGATAGATCAGCAGATCGAGCATGTGCGCTTCGATCGAGCTGTCCACGACTGCCAGGTGCTTGCCGTTGTAAAGGGTGTCGAGCACGGTGACTTCCAACGACGCACTCTGCGTAATGGCCGCTTCGCCCGGCTCCAGGTAAACCTGCACGCCGTACTTCTCGGAGAACGCCTTGAGACGCGCGCAGAATTCATCCACTGCGTAGTCTTCACCGGTGAAATGGATACCGCCGCCGAGACTGACCCACTCGACCTTATGCAGCAGATGGCCGAATCGCTCTTCGATCGTGCACAGCATCTTGTCGAACAGGCCGAAATCACCGTTCTCGCAGTTGTTGTGAAACATGAAACCGGAAATCTGCTGGATAACCTGCTCGATCTTCTCCGGATCCCATTCACCCAGGCGGCTGAATGGACGCGCAGGATCGGCCAACAGATAGTCCGAGCTGCTCACCTGCGGATTGACACGCAGACCGCGCACTTTGCCTGCGGAAGCCTCGGCGTAACGCTGCAACTGACCGATGGAGTTAAAGATGATCTTGTCGCAGTTCTCGAGCATCTCCTCGATCTCTTCGTCGGCCCAGGCCACGCTGTAGGCGTGGGTCTCGCCAGCGAACTTCTGACGACCGAGCTTGAGCTCGTAAAGCGATGACGAGGTGGTGCCATCCATGTACTGCTGCATCAGGTCGAACACCGACCACGTGGCAAAACACTTGAGCGCCAGCAACGCCTTTGCACCCGATTTTTCGCGCACATAGGCAATTTTCTGCATGTTGCTCAGCAGCTTTTGCTTGTCGATGAGGTAGTACGGTGTATGGATCATTTCAGCCTCCGATCAGGCCAGCCAAAAAAAGGAGCGGTATTGTGCCTTCACTCCCCCCACACCGAAAGCGTTTTACCCACTGTGATTGGCTGCGTTTACCGGCATACCCCGCTGCGTAGGCTCTTGGAAGTGGTTATGGATGATGTAACCTCTGGTCAGATCGAACGCATTTATCGACGAAATCAGCAAATGTCGAGCCTTTTAAGAGCGGGATTGCCCCGAACCTGTAGGAGCGAGCTTGCTCGCGATGCACCCGAGAACGCCGCGGGGCATCAGGCCTCCAGCGTCATCGTTGACGTCCATCGCGAGCGTGCTCGCTCCTACACGCCTCAGCCTGCAGCCCATTACAAGCCTCTCTAAACACCATTCCTTCATCCCTGATAAACTGCGGCCCATCGCATTCCAGATTTAGATTCCCCCATGCCTAAGCAAACTGCCCCGCTCTCCCGCCGCTTCTCCGTCGCCCCGATGATGGATTGGAACTACTACTGCTAAAGGCCTTTGAAAACGAGGCATACAGTAGAACCGAGTCTCCCGCGTACCAATTTTGTACCACCAATCCTTCTCGACCTGACTTTTCGCAATGGCTAACCGACTAGCATCAGGTAGAAAACAGCCGATTCCGTTGAAAAAGTCGGCCATGGGATCTTCTGCAGAAAAATGCGCGCGTTTGATTGATATCTTTACCTTGAGCAGAGAAGTCGGAACTCAGATTTCGCGTAGCGAAGTGTAAAAAAACCCATAGGCTGCCGTACGTATGCGACGCTTCCAGTCAACAGTAGTCAAGCGGCGCTTAGGACATAGAGTGACATTGCCAAAAGCCGGGTGAGCCCCATGCTCGATATCAATCTCTGAATGCCCATGTAAAATCAACACTCACCTCACAGCAACGGATTGTCCTATTGAACACTCAGCGAATTCTTGCTCAAGGTCACTTTGATGGCCTATGCCTCATTTATTCTCTATTTAATGCGTACAAAGCACTCAGAAACCCGGATGAAAAAGCTTCCAGTTTTGCTGAGAGAAATTCGAATCCATGGAGGCGGGTGATAGGAAACACCCCGTCTCTGCATAATTTCGTTTTAGGCGAGGGCAGCGATTTCGGGGAGTTAAAGGGTATGACTGACGCCAAGATCAAGCAGGCCTTCATTGCAACCTGCTTTGAGGTCATGACGGACAAATCACGTGTATCTTCTGTTGTCACTGCTATCGATATTCAATCCCTCGCGACTATGGACTTTTCCGAAACCGTGGCGATTGTTTGCGTTAATGAAAATGCCGAATTTGAACTTGGCGGCATGGGAGATCACTGGATTGCCATCGTCGGAAGGGATAATGAGCAGAAAAAATATCTTGTCGCATGTTCTAACACGATGCACCAATACGGCTTTCATGAGAGGCGGGATGCTCAAACCGGGCGGTTTTACAATACAACCATCGACGTGAAAAACATTAGTAAGCGTACCGCCTACCCTAACAACATTAACCAAGTTAAAATTATTACACGCTAAACTTAAAGTATGTGAAACAGGGCACTGGCCTGCTAGGGATCGACAGCTGTCGGTCCACCATACGCAATTCACAATCAGATAAAAAACCTTCTCACTTCTTTTTTATCCGTGCTAATACGTGATCTGTCGGAGGAAGAATGAAGCATTACCAAGACACTGAAACGGGATGCATATATGGATTTGAGGATGATATCGATCCCTTTACACTAAACAACCCGAACCTACCTGTAACTCTATCGAAAATCATCAAACCAAAACCAGACGAGACATATGTTTGGTATCAAGGCGACTGGATGAGTCAAGATGAAGCGCCCCCTGAATACGAGCCTCCTGCGCCATTTAGTCTACCGAGTAGTGCAGGCTGGACGGCTTACTTGCGTCCATATTCGGCAGTGCATCGCGATGAAACGTCTAACCTGAACATCTCTCTCCTTCAAGTTAATACGAATTCTTACAACGGAGGTAAACTTGCTGAAGTTGTGACCTATCTACCACTAAATATCCCGAGCGGACTGCCAGCCCTTATCAGTTACGACGGCGCAATAGTTATCCCCCAGTGTGATGAGTTCCCGGATAAAAGCGAGGGAGTAAAGAAATTGAACGAAATTCTTTGCAGCCTATTACTTGGAGGCATCCATACTGAAATTTTACCTGTAAATGAAAGCGCGCCGAGTATTTTAAGAGACGGTGGGCTTTTCACACATTCACCCTGCTTTCACGGTCAGTTACGGCACAATTGGGCGAGTCCCAGTGAACGAATGCAGCCGTTGATGCACCCCAGAGTATTGATGGTCTCGGAGATTCAAGAGGCATACAATCAAGGGCAAATGGCTATACATGCTGTCCCGAACCTCCATCCGTTTTTTCTTTTGAACGGATTCACATCAATGATATATCGAAATACAAGTGACGCACTATCAAACCTCTGGATAGCTGTCGAGCAACTTACTGATCATTTGTGGAAAGAAAACTATACGAAGCACAAATCGACCTTCAGTCCGCGCGTTGCTAAATTCCACCGCCACGCAAAAGGCAATAACAAAAAAATCGAGAATATTTGTTCAAAGCATCAACTTCTTCGACTTTCAAAAATAATTAGCAAAGAGTGTTACGTAGGACTCAAACTTGCTCGACTGAAGCGCAACAAACTGGTTCATACTGGCGCAGTTCCTACTCAAGAAATAATTGAACGGCTATGGTGTGCTCTACCTGAGTTAATAGAACAAGCATCAAATGTTAGGCCGCTTGGTGCTAGACGATTTACTGGTAGTGGCATGGGCGGATGGACAATTGGGGAGACAAATCACGATGAATGGAAAGAGCTTGCTTCCCACTTGTAGGTATTGGTGAGATGAGGGAAACAATTGGTAGGCCTTGGCTTGATTGAAAAGCTGGACATGGGTTAGCAACCAGGCCAATCCGCATCGCTCCCTATGTCTAATCTCGTTATGGGTCTCGCAAGCTGATAACGCTCCACTATTTTCAAGGCCTCCAGCTTTCCTCGCGTCAACTAGGTGCCTGTTAAGGTTTCTGTTTCTGTTTCTGTTTCCGCAGACGCCGTATGAACGGAACAGACACCCACACTTCGAGGCTCCCCCCAAGCCAACCCACGCGAGAGGTCTAGTGGCAAGGACGGGAAGCACAGGAGATGACTGAACGTGTGCAGCACAAGCTACAAGGGCGACTGCGGAGAGCGGCGTACATTTTGTCCGCTGCAATCGTCAGCTAAGCTGACCAGACATTCATCATATCAGGGGGCCGTCATGTCACCCGATGAAATTCGCGAATACCTAAAGCAGGCACACCCTGAGCTGATCGCAGAGCCGCGTATCAACCCTGACGGCTGGTCTTTCTTCGAGGGTCCTCCCCAACATGGTGCCAACTCAAATCGCATCATCCGAGCGGTGCGCAATGGCCCGCACGGTGTTACGCGGTTGAAGTTGGCCGTCACGTCCCGCCAAGGATCCAAAGTCGAAGTCAACTTCACCGGTACCGAAGCACAGTTGCGGGAGTACGTAGAGATTGAAATAAAACGCTACCACGAAGCCCGATAGTACTGTCGTCACCTAGAAAGCTGCCCTTGGTGAACTCAGTAGCGGGCCAAATGTGGTCTCTCATTCCAGCAGTTGAAAAACAGTTGCATAGATAGAGATTCGAACCCGAACCGCTATCTTCAGAGGCCGCTATAGACCTTGAGATTCGGAAGCGCGTCTAGCTTTTAATGGCTTGAAACGGCCTATGACGGCCTGCAATATGCCCTAAAAATGCCCTAGCTTTTGCTATCACTCGAGCCTCATCAAATGAAACGGCTATTTTCAAACATCAAATTCCTTCTTACCGCCAGCGCGCTGATTGTGCTCTCGTCGGCCGCTGCTAGCTTTTTGACAAACCAGTGGCATTGGTTTGGGCGCTCAGGAGCAATCCTTACTATAGCGGGCGTATTGCTCACCTTTCGACCATTGGTACGTATGGGCCTCACCGAATGGCTTCGAACCCAGTCCATCATTGACTATGGGCATTTAATACCAACAGAAGAAGAAACCGAAGCTGATCGCCAAACAACACTTGACGGTAGTGCATCCAAGCTGGGTATTACCCTAGCTATCATTGGAACTCTTGTATGGGCATACGGAGATCTTATTGGCGGCTTTCCGAGTTGACTTCATACCTATGATGAAATGCACCAGCTGACGCAATGCCGTTACTTACATCCACATACCCACAGGGAAGCGAACTACCATGCCAGAATTTTCTTCAATACTAACTGACATTACCACATCAATATATTTATCCCCTGCCTGGGACTACATTAAGAATGTTGCTAATTCCGCATTTACTACGTCGTTAGCTGGAGCTTTCGCTGGCGCAACTGCAGCGCAACACATCGCTGAGAAAGGCAAATTTCGTGATGAAATAGTAAAAGAAATTCACAAAACAAATGCCGGAACAATGCTCACTCTCGCGACAGCAAATTTAGCACTGGCCATTAAAAAACAGCACTTGAAAGAACTGTTTGACTCCCATCAAGCAGTCTGTATTAGTTACGAATCTCACATAAAGAAAATCTCAACAGGTCAGATCGATAAAGAAGAACCGTTCTTACTTCAATGCAATCTAATGACCTTGCCAGAAATAACACCCCCTATAGAGAGCCTTCAAGAGATAGTATTGAGCAACATGGCTCACGCAGGATTCTCCATCAGCATTGCTACATCATTAGCAGAAGCTGTAAAAAGCTTAAACACAGCAATAGCCAAACGAAATGAAATAATAAACAATTACAAATCAAATCAAATCCCAGAGGGTGCAACAGTCAATCAACTTTACCTCGGATTAGAGTACAAACCCGGGGTCAGAAACAAAGAATACGGCGATGTCGTGCGTGCAATTTACGAGTACAACGATGACGTTATTTTTTTCAGCATTAAACTTTGTAAAGAAATACAAGATCATGGCTCGAATCTAATTAGACGTTATAAAAGACGCCTAAGGGGAGATCCACCACAAGTCGCAAAAGCAGACTTTGAGAAAGCTAAGAATGGCGGGCTACTTCCTGATGAAAAAGACTATGATGGCTGGACCTCCGGATTTGCCACCCCTAAGGCAGAGCCGCATGATCAGTACAAATGGAGGAGACTTTCGACCTGGTTCACACGCAAGCACAAATAGGCTCTTAGCTTGCAATAACGCATGCAGTTGGATCTTTCAAAATCAACTCCCGAGTTGATAACGAAGTGAAAACCACTCACCGACTCCAATCTGTAGAGCGGCCTCCAACCTTCTGAAAATTAAGCCACAGTCAAGGACAAGAACATGGATGAAAAAATCTACGACAAATCCTCACACCTATTGAGAGCAGAGACGCTATTAAAGAAAAATGACTTATCATCTCTGAGGTACGCAAGCCTAGAAATGAGGTACTTACTCGAGGCACACGTCTATGAGCGTTTATTGAAGGAAGTCAACGAACTCCCAAGATCAATAATTGAAAAATGGGAGCCAAACAAAGCAATGAAAATGCTGTCCATGTTTGACGAGCTTGCGGACATGGACCTAAAAATAACCTTAACGGAACAAGATGGCAGCAACCCCATTGAAATCGAATATCACAATCTTAAAAATTCAGATCTCTCTAAACTCTACAATACCCTAGGCAGCTTTTTGCACCTCCCCCAACCTTCAAAATCCGAAAACTACAAAATCGACAAAAACAAACTCATTAAAATATGTGAAACATTAAGAAAACTTACGACAGGAAACTTAATAATAGTAAAAACCCACTACGACAACTTCGAATGCGAAGCATGCAAAGCCCCGATTCTATTCACCTACAAATATGCATCGAGTCACGACAGCATTACTTGCCAGAACGAACAATGCAAAACCGAACACTTCATTGAACACAAAGATGAAGCGTTCAATTTTGGATCTAAAATTATCTGCAACTGCTTGAAGTGCGATTCAGATTTAATGATTTTTTATTCAAAACTAAAATTTGGCGAGCACGTGAAGTGTTCTACTTGCTCTACAGAATATAGGGTTGACCCATACCTCAACTGCCTCGAAACACCTGACGGCCCGTCCTAAGTAATCCAAATCAATGAGAGATCATAAAGCAAAAAGGGGAGAGATTTAGTTTCATCTGCAGCGTGATATACCCAAAATGAATCTCCCCTTACCCACCGCTAGCGCGCCTCTAATCCCCGCCCAAGTTCTCGGATGTGACTACCTCAGTTCAAAACAAACCTATCCGCTTTTTCGTCTAACAAAAAAAGACGCCCATCAAGGGCGCCCTTCTCTTTACCACTCAACTCCAATCGCCAACCGCTCCTTCACACACAACCCGGCGGATCAACATTATCCAACGCCCGATTCACCAACAGCTCCCCAATAACCGCCAACTGCTGAATCGACAGCGCCAGACTGCGCGGCGAGCCTTCCAACTGGCACGCCAGATCGGTCGTCAGGACATTCAGCGAAGCCAGCGTTTCACAGGCATGGCACAGCAGGGTTTCTGTATCGACGTTGGAGACGATTGTAAAAACGTGGCAGATGGGATCGGCGTGATTCGGGTTGCGCAGGCGTTTACTGATAACGCGATGACTGGCTTTGGAAAGCTCGTCGAGATGAGAGGTATCGGGCGTATCCGATGCTTCAGGCGGGTCGGGTGTGATCTTTTTCATTCTTTTCGTTCCTAGAATTAACCAAAGGAACTGCCAGCATCACTTCCACATGATGGGTGGCAGCTGTGCGCAGGTGTGGAAGACCGGGGATCTAGGAACCCGGCGCACCCGAAAGTGCCCCGCGCACAGCCGCCATAATTTAACAGCAGACATGAAAAAAGCGCCTGCTTAAATTCAGGTGGCGCCTGTGCGCCTAGATCTTGTGAAGGGCTTCCACACCCTTGTCGCTGAATTTGCAGCGACCGGGCGAGGTTATCGGAGCGGTGGAAGCGGAACAATATGGGCGTTTCCGACGCGAGTTGAGGGATATTTCCTACAACCAGGCATTGCGATAAACAGCTGTAGGCTGCAGTAAGACCACTGCATGAAGTCAGGCCTCAGGGTCGGATTCATCCCCACTTGAGCTCTCCCCCACTGCAAGCCTCTCTAAACACCATTCCTTCATCCCTGATAAACTGCGGCCCTTCGCATTCCAGATTCAGATTCCCCCATGTCTCAGCAAACAGCCCCACTCTCCCGCCGCTTCTCCGTCGCCCCCATGATGGACTGGACGGACCGCCACTGCCGTTTCTTCCTGCGCCTGCTGTCCAAGAACGCCCTGCTCTACACCGAAATGGTCACTACCGGCGCTCTCCTCAACGGCGATCATGATCGTTTCCTGCGTCACGACGAAGCCGAGCACCCGCTGGCGTTGCAGCTGGGAGGCAGTGTTCCGCTGGATCTGGCGGCTTGTGCGCGCATGGCGCAGGAGCATGGTTACGATGAGGTGAATCTGAATGTTGGCTGCCCGAGTGATCGGGTGCAGAACAACATGATTGGCGCCGTGCTGATGGGGCATCCGCAGTTGGTGGCCGATTGTGTGAAGGCGATGCGCGATGCGGTGTCGATTCCGGTGACGGTCAAGCATCGCATCGGGATCAACGGGCGGGACAGTTACGAAGAGCTGTGTGATTTTGTCGGCACGGTTCGCGAGGCCGGTTGCACCAGCTTTACGGTGCATGCGCGGATTGCGATTCTCGAAGGCCTGTCGCCGAAGGAGAACCGTGAGATCCCGCCCCTGCGTTATGACGTGGCGGCGCGGTTGAAGGCGGATTTTCCTGACCTGGAGATCATTCTCAATGGCGGGATCAAGACGCTGGAGGCCTGCCACGAGCATCTGCAGACCTTCGACGGCGTGATGCTGGGGCGCGAGGCGTATCACAACCCTTATGTGATGGCTGAGGTGGATCAGCAGTTGTTCGGCAGCACCGCGCCGGTGATCAGCCGCGCCGAGGCGCTGGCGCAGATGCGTCCTTATATCGCTGCGCATCTGGATACGGGTGGTGCGATGCATCACATCACGCGGCATATGCTGGGGCTGGGCACCGGTTTCCCCGGTGCGCGCAAGTTTCGCCAGTTGTTGTCGGTGGATATTCACAAGACCAAGGAGCCGCTGGCGTTGCTGGATCAGGCGGCGGGGTTGCTCGAGGGGCGCTGATGCCCCCCGGCAGTACGGATCAGGCGGCTGCGGCCGCCGTCCAATTCACCCAACCGAAGATCCAGGTGGCCAGGATCAGCAAGCCGAACGCGATCCGGTACCACGCAAACGCCGCGTAGCTGTGGTTGGCGATGAACTTGAGCAAGCCGCGCACGGCGATCATCGCGAAGAAGAACGCGGTCACGAATCCCGTGGCGAACACCGCCAGGTCGCCGGCCTGGAACAGGTCCCGATACTTGTAGCCCGAGTACACCGCGGCGCCGACCATGGTGGGCATCGCAAGGAAGAATGAGTACTCGGTGGCCGCCTTGCGGGACAGGCCGAACAGCAGGCCGCCGATGATGGTGGACCCGGAGCGGGACGTGCCGGGAATCATCGCCAGGCATTGTGCGAAACCTACCTTCAGCGCGTCGGACCAACGCATGTCGTCGACATGGTCGATGTGCACCACATGCTCACGCCGCTCGGCCCACAACATCACGATGCCGCCCACCACCAGCGCCACCGCCACGGTGATCGGGTTGAACAGGTATTGATGAATCTTGTCCGCGAACAGCACGCCCAACACCACCGCTGGCAGGAAGCCGATCAGCAGGTTGAGGGTGAAGCGTTGCGCGTTGCGTTCGGTGGGCAGGCCTTTGACGATATCGAAGATCTTGCGACGGAACTCCCACACCACCGCCAGGATGGCACCCAACTGAATAATGATGTTGAACGCCATGGCGCGTTCGCCGCCGAACTCCAGCAAGTCCGCGACGATAATCTGGTGCCCGGTACTGGAGATGGGCAGAAACTCGGTCAGGCCTTCTACAGCACCTAATATCAACACCTTTATAAGGGTCCAGAAATCCATTAATCCTCCCTCGGGCCACTTCTACGGAGCGGCCTGCTTTCAGGTATTGAGCAACTAAGATGAAAGAATTCGGCCGCATGCAGCGATCGGCCGATTTCAGCGGCGCAGAATATGTCCTGATAAATAGACCACTCAAGGCTTGTTAATAAACGTCCGGGTATTGGATTTTGCAAATACGGAATTAACAGGTAGAAAGCGCTGGATCGCAGAACAAATGTGACCGGATTCACAATCATCCGGAAATTATCGGACGAGGCCATTTGCCATGAACTGGAGACCGAAGGCAAAACAGTGGCAAAAGGACATAAATACCGCTGTTCCGTCATAACAAAATAGTGGCACAATCGCATATTGCCAGTATCTAACGCGGATATTTCACTAGTTCACCCCACCCAGAAAAGCAACTAAAACCTTGAAAAGCTTAGTTATTGTTAAAAAACTCGCGATCCACGTCTGATTTCCGCGTGAATGTTACCAATTGTCAGTCACAGATCAGAACCGGTGCTTTAACATCCCGATGACAGCACCTTTTCGAGTTAAAGCACTATGCTTACAGGGAACTTGGCGACTACTAGAATTCAGCACCGCAAGGACAGCGAACCGGGTGTTCTCACCTTGGGTCGTACTCGCGGCGTGGCTGAACATTTTAGTGCATTAGTCGCGAGGCACGTTCACGCCGATATAACGCTTGAGGCAAGTTCATACACTCATTCGTATAACGGTAATGGTTGCCAGGGTTCATATCGCGCCATCTTCGTCATCATCGACAGCCCTCAGGCCATGGAAGAAAATCTTGCGCTGGTGCAAAGCCTTCGCGATGACAACCTGGCCCCTATCATTTGCGCGGTCATCACCGGTCGCGGCGCCTTCAACAAGATCAAGTACTATCTTGCAGGTGCCGACTTTTGTATCAAGTTCAATACTCTTTCCGATGAAAGCTTTGAGTTACTTGCCGACTTCTTCAATAGTGAAGAGTGGCAAAGAGACATCAATTTGGTATTGGACCCGACCCGCATTTGCCTGTCGGATAACAGCATGCGGCTCGACATTTCCTTTGCCGAAATGAAGATCCTCGAAGCTTTTGCGCAAAACAGTAATCACATTCTAAGCCATGACGAAATCGCCAGCATCATGGGGCTCAATACCAATTTCTATGATCCCAGGGCGCTGGAAAAATCGATCAGCCGTTTGCGCGGAAAAATCAAGGACGTGTACGGCACGAACGCCATCCAGAGCATCCGCGGCTATGGATACCGCCTCATGCGTGGGCTGATTTCGACAGCCTGAATCGAGCAAAAGCAAGGGTCTGACCATGGGCCCTTTTTCAACTATACGAAGATATAGGCTTCACCCGCTGTTTGCGGCTGTTTATCCAATTCCATGACCGTGTTAACACTAAACCATAACAATAAATGTTTAATATCTAGCCGATCGAGTGGAACCTATCGAGCCTGTTTGGGACCAACACCCTGCCTTTTCGATTAACTCCGCGGGAGCGCTTTGCTCTCTCTGCCGATCCCTTTTTTTTCGCCAAATTTGGTGTGTACTCCAGGAGAAAGACATGGAAACCAGTACGACTCTCCCAAGAAAATATTTTGTAGTTGTGACTCACAGCACAACTTCACAACGTGAACTGGAAAGTCTCCTGTCCAGTTCGCGATTCAATTCGTTCAGTACATCCCAGGCGCAAATGTTCATTGAAGATGCGGCGCCCACCTCCTCTGCTCCGGTGCTGATGGAATTCACGTACCCGCGCATGGCCAGGAAGAACATTCCGCACACTATCGAACACGACACGCAGAAAATCCTCGCGACACTGGAAGCCGAATGGAATGCCGCGCAATCCGGTAATCCCTTTGCCCACCTTCCGGCAATGTCGCAGGAACCACGAAAAACAGAAGGCGATGCACCTTATAGCGAAGTCTGGCAACTCGATGACGATCAAAACGTATTGATCAAGGACAATATCGAGATCAGCCTCACCGGTCTGGAAGCCACACTGGTCAGGAAAATGCTGCACCACGAAGAGCGGGTCGTCAGTCGCGACGAACTGATTCTGAGCATTGGCCGGGAACCGGAACAATACCGTGGCCTGGAAATGTGCCTGAGTCGCCTGCAGGACAAGTTCAAAAGTGCCAGCAATGGCGAACGCCTGTTTCGTGCCGTGCGCAATCGAGGTTATTGCCTGATTCAGGAAGTGGTAGCGGAAAACCGTTCGGCCTGATCTCGCCAGACAAACACAACATGCAAACATCAATAGTGCGATCAAAATAACAAAAAGAGCACTTTGTTTGCCTCCCTCCTTATTTAATCTCCTGCCTCCAGCTCCCCTACAATACCCAATACCTCCCGATTATTTCATCTTCTTGTGATTGACGTTTTCTAACGGCCGATCACGCTCAACTATTAAAGTTCGAAAACCCTGTTCCTGTTAGAACTCGTCAGACACCCGCCCCGACAATAACTTAATCTATTGACTGACGACAGTTCGCCTATCGACGTTGTTAGCCTCAGGACACTAGCTTCAATAACAACAATAAGCCTGCTTAAACAACTCGGTTTCGGCTGTCGAACCTGAACGGACGTCTTTTGGGGATATCGCATGGATCTTAGTTTACGAATCAATCGAAATAACGGCCTCAAGGGACTTACCTTTTGGGGTCAATGGGCGCTGGCGCAAACCTTCGTCGTTTCGTTGTTATTCATACTGGCCGATCAGCACACCGGATCGGTCGAGTTTTACTACCGTATGTGCGCGGTTCTGACGGTATTGGCGTCGGTCCCGGCTTATACGTTCAGCGGCGTGTATCGCAAACGGGACAACTATGTGACCGGTCTCGGTCGCCTGCTCATGGGTTGGTCCATGACCATGGGCGGCCTGGCCTGCGTGGCTTTTGTCTGCAAGGCCGATGCGTTGTTCTCCCGGGAAGTGATCCTGAGCTGGGCGGTGTATGGCTTCCTCGGCCAGGCGTTCCTTTATGCGCCGCTGCATGCGTTTTCGAAGTACTACCAGCGATCGCGCAAGAGCGAGCATAAAACCCTGATCGTCGGCACGGGCGAACTGGCGTTGGGGCTGGCCAGAAAGTTGAGCGAACATGAAAACCTGCCTCTGGTAGGTCTGGTCAGCGACGGCGCCCTGCCCGCCATGGAGCCGGATGCGCCGCGCATCGTCGGTGCCCAGGAGGAGCTGCTGGCGCTGATCAAGGACCACGACATCCGTCGCCTGTACATCACCCTGCCGCTGTCCGAAGCGGCGAAGATCGAAGCGATGTATGGCGACTTGCTGGACGCCAACGTCGATGTGGTCTGGGTGCCGGATCTGAACAGCCTGACGCTGCTCAATCATTCGGTGAAAGTCGTGGACGGTTTGCCGGCGATCTACCTGAACGAAAGCCCGCTGACCAGCCGCCCTACCGCCGCCCTGAGCAAGAGCCTGATGGAAAAAAGCGTGGCGCTGCTGGCGGTGATTCTGCTGAGCCCCGTGCTGCTGATCATCGCACTGGCGGTGAAGCTCAACTCGCCCGGCCCGGTGTTCTTCAAGCAGGATCGCCATGGCTGGAACGGCAAGGTGATTCAGGTCTGGAAATTCCGCTCAATGCGGGTTCACGATGACAAGGAAGTGAAGCAGGCCAGCCGTAACGACTCGCGCATTACCGCCGTCGGCCGCTTCATCCGCCGTACTTCGCTGGATGAACTGCCGCAGTTGTTCAATGTGCTGCAGGGGCATATGGCGCTGGTGGGGCCACGTCCGCATGCGGTTGCGCACAACAACTATTATTCCGGGAAGATTCTGGCGTACATGGCGCGGCACCGGATCAAACCGGGGATTACCGGGCTGGCGCAGATCAATGGCTGCCGGGGTGAAACCGATACCCTGGACAAGATGCAGAAGCGGGTCGAGATTGATTTGAAGTACATCAATAACTGGTCGTTGTGGCTGGATCTGAAGATTCTGGTGAAGACGCCTTTTACCTTGTTGTCGAAGGATATTTATTGATGGGTCGGGGTTGATTGACGCCGGAAAGCAAGGGGACGGGAGTCCCCTTTTTTGTGGGTGGGGTTTGGGGTTTGTGGTGGCCAGACTGGCCACTTCGCGGGCAAGCCCGCTCCCACAGGGTTATGGGTCGTTTGAGGATATTGTGATCGGCGCAAAATCACTGTGGGAGCGGGCTTGCTCGCGAAGGCGTCGGGTCAGTCAACATGGATGCTGAATGTGCCGGCCTCTTCGCGGGCAAGCCCGCTCCCACAAGGTTGGTGTGTCGTTTGGAAATGTTGTGAACGGCACAAAAAAACTGTGGGAGCGAGCCTGCTCGCGATGGCGTTCGATCAGTCGACAGGGATGCTGAATGTGCCGGCCTCTTCGCGGGCAAGCCCGCTCCCACAGGGTTCCGGATTGTTTGAGGATGGTGTGACCGGCACAAAAAACTGTGGGAGCGGGCTCGCCCGCGATGGCGTCGTGTCAGTCACCGACGCTATCGCGAGCAGGCTCGCTCCCACAGGTTCAGGGTCCGCTTCTACTCGGTGATCTTCTCGAAATTGCGATAGAACATATCGTCATCCCGGCTATCGGTCATCGAGTGCAGTTGGAAGCTTCTGTTAAGCCGTGCCCCACCGTCCCGGGTCAGCGGCGACCAGACCAGGTTGGCGCGGCGCATGGTGGACATGCTCATGATTTCGTCGAATGGAATCGACAGGTAGATGCCCTTGTCGAAACTACCTTCGCCGTACTGGTCGCCGCTAACGGTGGTGACCGTCGCCCAGGCGCCGAAACGCACGCCGTTGGAGAACTCTCGCGAGATGTCCAGCGTGCTACCCCAGTCACCCGCCAGATAACGCCCGACGCTGACCGCTGCCAGCGTATCGAACGGCAAGTCGGTGTAGCCGGTGATATGCCCGGTCACAACCGAGTAATCGCGCAGCGCGAACCCCTGATCGAAATCGCGCTGGCGCACGTAGTTCAGATCCGCCCCCAGCGACCAGCGCGCGCCGGTCGGACGGAACAACAACTCACCGCCGACACCGGCGAACATCGACTCCAGATAACCGCCGTAGACCATCCCATACAGATCCTTGTCCAGCTGCTGGGCGTGGGTGATCTGGAACAGCGGCATGGTGGTTTCGGAGGTCGTCAGGTACTGGCGCAAATCCGTCCGTACCCGCGGCAGGTTGCTGGGTGCGTCGTAGGTGAACTTGTCGAAGTTGTTCGCCAGATTGGCGCTCAGCAAGCCGTTCCACCAGGTGTTGCGCGTGAAACGGTACTCAGCGTCCGCGTCGGCGGTGAACTGATAGAGCAAGCCGTCAGGACCGCCGACGTTCTGCTTGAAACCCAGCCCGACGCCATAACTGAATGGCTGAGGTGCCTGGGTGTAGAGCGTCTTCTCGTTGTGCGGCATCGCTGCATTGATTTCGGTGGTGCGGTGCAGCGATTGCAGCGGCTCCTCGTTGTTGATCACTTCGCGGAAGGTCTGGCGCGGCACGCTGGTTTCTTCCAGCGGCAGGTCGTAGCGCTTGTTGACCACGGTGAACCAGTCGATGTCGTCGTTGACGCTGTTGTCCAGAATCCGGCTCGCCCGGCCGACCGCCTTGGCCGAATGGAAATACCGCGACTGCTCGCCATACACGATCAGCTCGGGACCGCGCTGGCTGATGCGCTCGACCTGGTAGCCGGCGTTCTGTTGCAGGCGCTGGGAAACGTTCGCCCAATCAACCTGATCCGCAGGAGTAGACGGCGCCTTCGCCGGCAGCGGTTCGGCCGGTGGATCGTAGGTTTTCACCGGTGCCTTGCGACTGGCGAAGTTGGTGTGGAAGGTGATGCCGAACATCGCCGTGTTGCCGCGCTCCCAGGCGGCGCTGAGGTCGACCGAATCGGTCAGCTTGAACACCGCGCCGAGGTTGATCGGCGAGTCCTGCTTGATCACGTTGTCCTTGGGCTCGTGCTTGTAATCGTTGCCTTCGTATTCAAGCTTCAGGCTCAGGCGATCCCAGGGCGTCTGGTAGCTGACACCGCCAAAGAACGACGGACTGCCACGAAAGTACGACCCGGCGTTGACGTCACCGGTGCCTTCGCTGTCCGGTCGGGTCTCGAAGCGATCATCGAGCGAGGCCAACGGGTTTTCGAAGTCGCCGCGATTACCCAAGTAACCCCAGGCGATGCCGGCACTGAAATCCAGGTTCTCGTAGCGCTTGTTGGCCACGAAGTACTCACTGGAGAACAGGCCCGTACCGCCGATGTCTCGGAAGCCCAGCGCCACTTCCGGCGCCCAGTGGGTTTCCTCCCACAGCCGGGCCTTGATATCGACCGCCTTGTCCTTATAGCTCTGGCTGCCGCTCAGCGATTCGGGGCCGTAAGGCCGGTTGGTGATGGCGGTGTAGCGAAACGAACCTTCCAGCCATTCGAACGGCTGCAACGACACGCTGTAACGGCTGTAGGGATCGGTGCGGTTGGCGTTCAGGCTCAGCTCGCCGGCCGGGGCCATGCGCGCGGTCGGTGTCTGCAACAGGCCGGCGCCACCGAAGTCATTCTGGGTAATACGTGGTTCGCCATGGGCCAGACCACAGGGCAATAACAACACCGCTGCAAAACGTAAATTCAACGAACCACCTCAGCCAGCTGCGTGGCAATGAATTCGGCCAACTGCTGATTCAGTTCAGGGATAGGCGGATCAAGATCGTCTGTCTTGACCGGCACCAGGATCTTGCTGCCGGCTGCTGGTATCTGCCCGCTCTCGCGATTCCACGCGGCGATGCCGACGCGCCGCGACACGCCATTGGGCTGGATCAGCCACAGGTAGTCGGCGTCGGCATCGTCCAGGATCGCGCAGCCTTGCAGGTACTCACTGGCTTCCTGCATCGGCTGATAGGCAAGGCGGCACGACTCGGCGACCGCGCCGAGCACTTCAACCTCGTTGAGCCGAGGCGGATACGTCAGGCGATCGCCATCGTCCAGACGCATGTTGCGGGCAAAGCCGACCTCCACCGCGACCGGGTCCAGCACCGCGATCTGACGTCCGGTGACTGGCATCTGCGTGACCTGCTCGGCCAATCGCACCGCCAGCGCCGCGCGGCTCGGCCGGTCGAAGAGCAAGGCCATGCGCTGCAAGACGCTCAGGTCGAACAGCACGCCGGCCTTGAGTCGCTCCTGCTCTTCGAGCAACGACTTGCGCTGCAACTCTGCAGCCAGCCAGTAACTTTCGGCATTGGGGATGGTCACGCTGATCACGTCGAGCAAGCGACCGCCAGGTGGCAGGTCGACCGGTCCCGGATTGGCCACGTCACCGCTGACGACAACCGCCGCCTGGCTCATCCCGGTGATCAACAAAAGGCATGCCGATAACGCCCTGACCCGCTTCAAGGCGCGGTCCTGCGTTCAGGCGTCAGTTGCACGATTTTGACCCGCAGTTGCGAAGTCAGTTGTTGCTCGCTCTGCACAATGAAACCGTCAACGGGATCGACCCAATAACGATTGGTCGCACTCAGGCCGATGGCCGGGGCGTCAATCTGCTCATCGACACGTAGCACGGTGTATTCCTTGTTGAGAATTTCGAGGGTTTCCACGGACTTTCGGGAGAAGCGGCTATTGAGCGTCACGCCAACTTCCTGACCCTGATACAGGTCGATCCAGCGCTGGCTGGTATAGCCATCGGGCAATCGATGCAGGCCTTGCTTGAACGGCGAGGCCGTCGCCAGCCGTGTGCCGTCCAGGTCGCCACCCAGGCCCAGGCCGATGCTGCGCACCGCCAAGCCGTCGCGCAGGAGCAATACCTGTTTGCCGGACGCCACCCAGAACTGCAGGTCTCCCCGCTCGCGCACCAGCGCCAGCACCCCGGAGCCGGACGGCGTAGTCAGACTGAGCTGCGGGTAGCGAACGTCCGCGACCTGCGCCGCCGTCACTTCGATCTCATCCGGCCCCACCAGCGCCGATTGCAGGTTGTTCACCGACGCGACCATCAACGGGTTGCAGCCACACAACGACAAGCCCGCCATCAAGCAGACGCCAACTTTCAACGTTCTCACTGTCGGACCCGGCCTTATTTGCTGTTGCTGCTGACTTCACTCGCGTTCTTCGCCGCCGATGCGCCGGTGCCGACGATGGACGCCGATGGCACCAGTTGGCTGACGAAGCGGTTCCAGCGCGTCACGTTGGCAGGGCCGACGTAGACCACGTCCTGGGGACGAACCTGAAAGTGCGTGGCCAGGGCCATGGCGGTCGGCGACTCGGCTTCCAGCTGGAAGACCTTGGCCGGTTCCACGTCGAGGTTTTCCACGCCGCGGATGACGTACACCGCATTGCCGTTGGAGGTGGTCTGGCTCAGGCCTCCCACCGAACCCAGCACGTCGGACAGGTTCATGGTGGCGGTCTTGAAGCTCAGCGCGCGCGGCTGGTTGACCTCCCCCATGACATAAATGCGCTTGCTGTCGTTGTACGGCAGGTAGAGCTGATCGCCACCCTTGAGGTAGACGTTCTGCAGTTCGGAATCCTGCTGGTTGAGCCCGTCCAGGTTGAGCTTGTATACCCGCCCGTTGCGCGTCAGCAGCAGGCCGGACAAGTCGGCATTGTTGGTGTCGATCCCGGCGGAACCGAGGGCTTCGACCACGCTCAGCGGGTTGGTGGAAATCGCCTGCGGGCCGGCCTTTTCGACAGCGCCGGAGACCACGACTTTCTGGCTGGCGAATCGCAACACAGCCACATCGACTTGCGGCTCGGCGATGAAGGCCGACAGCCGTTGCTCGATGTCCGCGCGCAATTGCTGGATGGTTCTGCCCGCGGCCTGGACTTCCTTGATGTACGGGTAGAACAGCGTGCCGTCGGAACGCACCAGGCGGCCGTTCGCGTCGATCTGCTGTTGCGCACCGGACGGGGCCGTCAGCTCCGGGTGGTCCCACACCGTGATGTACAGCACATCGTTGCGACCGATGCGGTACTCGACGGGATCCGTCAGCAATTCGGCCGGCAGCGTCTCACGCTTGAACGTGGCGCGGTCCATGGAAATCAGCTTGGGGGTGATCGGGATGAGTTCCACACGGCTGCTTTCGCTGGCGCCCTGACGCGTGATATCGCTGGTGCTCAGGTACTGGCCGGGGGAAAACATGCAACCTTGTAAAGCGAAACTTGCCAACGTCAAAAGATAAACACTGCGATTCATAATGGCACTACGCTATTCAAGGGCAACTCTAAAAACAAAGTCACCCGACTTGCGTCGGGCGACCTTGTACTACACGTGCGGTTTCTGCTTAGTTGTGCGTGCCGGTTGTACCCGTAGTACCTGTGGTACCCGTTGTACCGCCGTTGGCACTGCCACCACTGTTGGACGCCGCTATCGCACTTGCCACCATTGCAGTACTGGCCGCCGTGGCTTGAGAAGCCGCCACATTGCCCAATACATTAGTGGCAGCCGTTAGCGGCGCCTCCACCGCAGATGCCCAGTTGCTCAACATCGACAACAGGGCAATTGCCATCACTTTCTTCATATCAACTCCTTTCCAACATTCAACCGCACAACTACCCGGAAGTCCGTTGGAGGTGAGAGACCAAGTCGCAAACATTGCGAACAGGGCCATTGTTCATTCACAGTTTTACGCGACTGATAAATGTCGAATGGCAAGGTTTATATCTACGGACTTGCAAGTGGCAATTCCAGTCTATTTTCCCGACGATATCTAACATCCTGACCGGAAATAACATTTCATCGAAGTGACAGTTAACGGTCATTAAATTGACATCAACCGAGGTAGCCCCTCGGGTTTTTCGATTGCCAGCGCCAGGTGTCGGTCATCATTTGCTGCAAGTTGCGCGTGGCTTTCCAGCCCAGTTCTTCGGCTGCCTTGGAAGGGTCGGCCCAGCTCTCGGCGATATCGCCGGAGCGGCGCGGCATCACCCGGAAAGGTACCGGCCGCCCGCACGCCTGTTCGAAGGCCCGCAGTACCTGCATCACGCTGTAGCCATCGCCGGTGCCGAGGTTCCAGGTGTGGATGCCGGTGCGCCCGCTGATGGACTGCAAGGCCTTGAGGTGACCGTCTGCCAGGTCCACCACATGGATGTAATCGCGCACGCCGGTGCCGTCGACCGTAGGGTAGTCGTCGCCGAAAATCGACAATTCCTGCAAGCTGCCGACCGCGACCTGGCTGATATAGGGCACCAGGTTGTTGGGAATGCCGTTGGGGTCTTCGCCCATCCGGCCGCTGTCGTGGGCGCCGATCGGGTTGAAGTAGCGCAGCAGCGCGATGCTCCAGCGCGGCTCGGACAGGGACAGATCGCGCAGCACGTTCTCGACGATCAGTTTGGACTGGCCGTAGGGGTTGGTCGGGATGCCGGTGGGGAAGTCTTCGCGAATCGGCATCTTCTCGGGCTCGCCGTACACCGTGGCCGAGGAACTGAACACCAGACGGAACACGCCGGCTGCGGCCATCGCCTGGCACAGCGTGATGCTGCCGCCCACGTTGGTTTCGTAATACTCCAGCGGCTTGCGCACGCTCTCGCCGACCGCCTTGAGCCCGGCAAAGTGCAGGACCGCATCGATGGCATGCTCCTGGAAAATTCGGTCCAGCAGAGGCCTGTCGCATATATCGCCGTGAATCATCAGCGCACTTCTGCCACAAATGGCTTCCACTGCATGCAGCGCGGCGTCGGAACTATTGCAAAGATTATCCAGTACAACGACTTCATAACCTGCTTCAAGCAATGCAAGTGTGGTATGCGAACCGATATAGCCGGTGCCACCGGTTACCAGAATCTTCATAGCGCGGTCCATAGTGGGGAAAGTGCCAAGTAGTGTGTCAAGCCCCCTTTATTGAATGTGCGAACCAGGCCTCACAAACAGGGGCGACAACAACCGAAAACAAATTTAGTTCAACGACTGGCAATAATTATTTTTGCAGGCCAAACTGTATTGCCGGTTACTTATTAGCACTCGAACGCAAACACCACTATCAACAGATACCGACTAAAAATAACTAACAACTATCAAACCGACATCTCATAACATTGCCCTGTTTCTCCTGCATTGCCATTTGCCATCAACTAGCCGCCTCGGGTATTAAAGTAAGCCTTCAATAATCATTGAAACTTGCAATCACTCGTTATTGCGCACACTTGGCTGCGTGCCATGACACCCCAGGATATTTTTATGATTCGTAAATGTTTGTTCCCCGCTGCCGGCTATGGCACCCGTTTCCTGCCGGCGACCAAAGCCATGCCCAAGGAAATGCTGCCAATCGTCAACAAGCCACTGATCGAGTACGCCGTCGAAGAAGCACGGGACGCCGGTCTTGAGCACATGGCGATCGTCACCGGGCGAGGCAAGCGCGCGCTGGAAGACCATTTCGACATCAGCTACGAGCTTGAGCACCAGATCCGTGGGACCGAGAAGGAGAAGTTCCTCGCCGGCACCCGCGAGCTGATCGACACCTGCACTTTCTCTTACACCCGCCAGATCGAAATGAAGGGCCTGGGCCACGCGATCCTCAGCGGCCGCCCGCTGATCGGCGACGAACCGTTCGCCGTGGTGCTGGCCGATGACCTGTGCCTGAACCTGGAAGGCGAGGGTGTATTGGCGCAGATGATCCAGCTCTACAAGAAATTCCGCTGCTCGATCGTGGCCATCCAGGAAGTGCCGCACGATCAGACGCACAAGTACGGGGTGATCGCCGGCGAGCAGATTTCCGAGGGCATCTACCGGGTCAACAGCATGGTGGAAAAGCCAACCCCGCAGGATGCGCCGTCCAACCTGGCGATCATTGGCCGCTACATCCTGACGCCGGACATTTTTGATCTGATCACCGATACCCAACCGGGCAAGGGCGGGGAAATCCAGATCACCGACGCCCTGATGAAGCAGGCGCAGAACGGCTGCGTGCTGGCCTACAAGTTCAAGGGCCTGCGCTTCGACTGCGGCGGCGCCGAGGGTTACCTCGAAGCGACCAACTTCTGCTACGAGAACCTGTACCTCAAGGGCCGTTAAGCGACCCGCATCAACGCCCACTCTTCATTCAGGCAGGCCACTATGAACATCGCACAACATTCGGCAGACATTGAACTGGAGGTGGGCAACCTCGGGGTGATGAGCTGGCTCTCGCGACACCAGCCGCTGCCCAGCGCCAACGAACCCTGGCTGGGCACTCACCTGCTGGTGGAGCGGATCGGCGTGTTCCCCTCCTCCGGCGACATCCGCCGCGCGACACCCGATCCCTATCCCCTGCTCGCCCACCTGAAAAGGATCTACGGCGAACAGGCACTGGAAATCTGCGACCGCGACGGGTTGAAAGTGATCTTCAGCGACTGGCGATTCCGCGTCCGCCTGTGCTGCAACGAACCGGCGATCATCATCAATGTGGAGACGCGTTGCGACATGCAGTCGATGCCGGTGAGGACTGCGCAGCTGCTTGAGCAGTTGGAGCAATTCGAGTCCACACCCCGATAACTCTGTGGGAGCGGGCTTGCCCGCGAAGAGGCCGGCACATCCAGCATCGATGGCGCCTGACACACCGCCTTCGCGAGCAAGCCCGCTCCCACAGTTTTGATCGAGTACACACACAAATTCGGCATCCACAGCAAATCCCCTGTGGGAGCGGGCTTGCCCGCGAAGAGGCCGGCACATCCAACATTGATGGCGCCTGACACACCGCCTTCGCGGGCAAGCCCGCTCCCACAGTTTTGATCGCGGTGATACCCAAATTCTGCATCCACTGCAAATCCCCTGTGGGAGCGGGCTTGCTCGCGAAGAGGCCAGCACATCCAACATCAATGGCGCCTGACACTCCGCCTTCGCGGGCAAGCCTCGCTCCTACAGTTTGTTAGCGAGTCGGGCCGCAGCCTTCCTGCGGTGAACCGCTGGTGATCATCCGATAGAGGTAATCAGCAATCACCCGCCCTCCCGTCTCCGGGATCGGGTGGATGTTGTCGGGGCCGATCATGGGGGTTGGACCGCTGCGGGCGTAGCGTTTGGGGTCGGTGCCGAAGGCGCATTGCAGGTTGGCGTATCCCAGATGCTCGGCGCGGGCCCAGGGCTGCAGGACTTGCGCGTAGGCCGACATCGGGTAAGCGCTGGAACGGGTGGTGTCCTGGCGCAGGATCAGGTTGATGCTCGCCGTCGGCTGAATCTCGCGCACCATCCGCACCAGTCCCTGGATATTCTGCAGATACTGCTCGGGCTTGACCCCAAACCCTTGGTCATTACCACCAAGCATGATCAGGTAAACGTCCGCGGGAATCTTCGACACCACCGCTTTCCACTGCGCCTGCCAGCGGCCATCGCTGTGATAGAAATCAGCCGACGCCGCCCCCGACGCCGCCAGCTTGGACACCCGAACGCCACCCTGGTCATTGCTCAACCACAGACCAAACAGCGTCGGCGCCCCCTTCACCACTTCCAGCCTGAACGCCCAGTCCTTCGAAGCCAACAAGCCAGGCAATCGCACTTCCTGAACTCCGTCGCCTCCGAGCGCCAGCGACTGCCAAGGCTGCGACGACGACCAGCGATAACGCACCTCACTGCTGGAGCCATCCCCCAGATACAGCAACTTCGCAGCAGAGACGGCCGTATCGATGCCCTTGCCCGAACTGGCGTCCACCTCAAGCCATGCACCCGGCCGCCCCGTCACAGTCCGGCTGTCAGGACTCGCCTGCCCCAGCCCCGACACCCGCCAATCACCACCAAAGTACCTTTCGCTGCTGCGGGTGTACTTGAAGTGCGAACCACCCAGCGCCGCACCATGGTTGAAACCCACATACCCAGGCCCGGCGAAACCCGCCTCACCCGCCAACCGCTGGACCAGTCGATTCAGATAAAAATCCTGCCCCGCGCTGTAGCTGTCCCCGATCACCGAGATCGCCAGCACCTTCCCCGCCTTACCCTCACGCCACTGGGCGAAGCGCTCGCGAACATCACCCACCTCGACCACCGAAGCCGCAACCGGTTGCGCACCATCCACTGCCAACATGAATCAGCGAACCTGCGGCACGGCAACCACGGTTTCCCGAGGCTTTTTATTCGCAGCGCGCTCGCCCAAAAACAGCACTGAAGTGAAGTTGAACCGACTGAACACCATCGACAGCACCACCGGCCCCAGCAAGCCGGACATCAGCCCGCCAAACACCAGCACGCTCTCATCCTTCACACCCAAACGCCCCAGCACGAACCGCGACGTGGCGGCGAACAGCACATGGAACAGGAAGATCGCGTAGGAATAGCCACCCAGCCAGGTCAGCCACTTCGAGCGCACGTCACTCGACAGCAGCGCAATGCAGGATACGCAGCCCACCGTCAGGCCAATCAGGCTGCGGCGATCGACAATCAACTCGCGATCCACCGCCGCCACGTACAACAGCACCAGCGCAATCAGGGCAAACACCAACGGTCCCGCCACCTTGAATGCTTGCTTCAACGCGCCGACCTTTTCCTGGCCAATCATCCCGGCCACGAAAAACGGCAGCAGGTACAACGCACCATTGATGCCAAACGCATCCACCGTGAACGGCGGCAGCAGGAACAGCACCGCAGCAAAGGCAAACAACAGATACAAACGCGTCATCCCGCGCAACAGACCACGCCACTCCAGCAGGCCGACGAACATGAAGATGATGAACACCGCCTGCAGGAACCAGAAGTGATTGATCGGCACATAGAACGACAGCAGCGCCTCCATCACACCCACATCCTTGTTCACACCGGGGCCGACCGCCTGCAACACGGAAAACGGCACACCCACGCAAAGCAGCGGCACCAGCAGCCGCCGTACCTTGCCGGCAAAAAAGCTCGGGAAGTAATTGCCCCTGATTTTGTAGATGGAATAGATGTAGCCGGAAATGAAGGTGAACAGCGGCATGCGCACGTACACCATGGAATCGGCGATCACCCGGAACGGAGAGCCCAGGTCGATTTTCAAGCCGCCACCCAGCGGGCCGATCACGTGATAGAGCACCAGCAGCAGGCACGCCAGCCCGCGCAGGGTTTCGATCTCCAGTGACTTCTTATTGCTCGACATAACGTAGCCTCAACTCAAAACTCTGGATTCAATCAACACCGGTTTTCGCGCTCGCAGCATCAGCCCAAGCCCGACGAACAACACCGGCACCACCATGGAAAAGTGCCGGGCGAAGGAACCGAAGTCCGGCTCGAACAACCCTTGAACCAGCAGGAAGGACAACGGAATCGCGATCAGCTCCTTGGCCTTGGTCTGGATCGGCACGCCCTTGTACTCGGACGAGGTGATCACCTTGAACAGCAGCAAGGCGGTCATGATCATCAACGATACGAAGATCACCTGACCCGGACCGGACAGCATGATCAGCTCCACCGGGAACGACAGACGGAAGAAGATCACCATCGAGTCGATCGCCTGCGAAACGAAATCGCCGCCGCTGATCCAGGACACGATCAACGACTTCGAGCCCTCCTCGCCCGCAGTGCGCAACTCGTTGTTGCTGGCGCGAATCGACGACACCGAGTATCCGAGCGCCAGCTGAATCGCCGTGGCAATCGCCAGGTAGAACAGAAACAGCATCAGGAAAAAGGTCGTGCGCGAGACGTACTTCTTCATCACGCAGACCCCGACCCAGGCCATCGAAAACAGAATCCAGTAAGGCCGGATCAGCACACCGTAGATCAGTGCCGACAGGAAAAACCCCACGCGGTATTGCCGGGAGTAGGAGCTCAGCAGGATCGAAAGAATCGCCACCGAAACGATGATTTCCTTGGTCAGGTTTTCCAGGAAGAACGAACGGACCACGCCCCACAGGCACAGGGTAAAAAATATCGTCAGCGGCATGCGCCGGAAGATGAAGACCGGAATCGTCGTCATCAGGAAATTGCAGAACATGCCGTAGGCCCAGGCATTGGTCAGATTGATCCCGGTGGGCCGCAGCAGGAACGCCGAACACTCGTAGGAAGAGCGGTCCGGCGAGAAGGGATTCCAGAAGTTGCAGTTGTCGGCCCGGGCATAGGACGACCACAACGTCATGGCGTCCGGGCCCGGGTCCCGGGAGATCAGCAGAGGCATCGCCACCGACAGGAACAGGCCGGTGAACAGGATCAGGAACGACAGCGACGAATCGAGTTTCTGCCCGCGAAACTCGATGCAGGGCAATTTCAATCCCATGCCAAGGCACCTTTCCCTCGCGGCGCACGGGTCAGCACGGCGATCACGCCGAGCTGCACGATGATCGCCAAAACGTTGCCCCAGGCCGCGCCATAAATCGAATGATGCTTGATCAGCAGATAGCTGACCGGCGTCGATACCAGCAGGCAGATGGCGGCACTGGCCACGGACACCCGGCTGTTTTTCGAGGCGATCAAACCACCCCAGACGATGTCGCCGATGGCCCGCAGGGCGAAGGAAAAAATCAGCACGCCGAGGATCGCGTTATCCGGACGCGGCACTGTCGCAGCGACGTAATCCAGCACCACGTTGAAGAACAGATAGATCAGCACCGCCACCGCCGCGGACACCATCAGCGAACGCATCACCCACTGATTGACGAACAGCTCGCGAACCGTGAAAGCCTGCTGGTCACGCTGAAAACGCTTGGAGAGCACCGGGATCCCCACCACCGCCACCACGGCGTAAGACAGCGCCTGCAAAGTGTTGGCCGCCGACCAGGCATACACGTATTTACCGAGGCTCGCGTAGGGCTCGATGTCGATGATGAGGAAGCGCTCGACATACTGACTCAGCGCAATCAGGCCGGTGCCCAGATAGAACGGCAGACCGGCCTTCCACACCGACGTCGCCCCCAATTCACCCTTGACCCGGCCCTGATGCAGCTTCGCCACGATCAGGTAACCAATCACCATCACCACGACGTTGGCCGCGCCCCACAACCACAGCACCGTGTCGATCGCCGACACCTTGCCGAGCATCATCCCGCCCACCGCCAGCAACGCCCAGAGGCCGGTCTTGATGAAAAACAGCATCGCGCCCCAGGTCGCCTTCTGCGCGGAGAACACGAACGAGTTGATCTCGAACGACAGGTGCTCGGTCAGCAACACCAGCGTCACGCAGAGAATCAGCGCGGTACCGGCCTGCACGTCCTGGAACAGCGAATAGATCGCCACCGTCGCTACCGACAGCACCAGCCCCACGGCCAGATACAGCAGCAGCACCTTGTTGACGACCTGCCGCGAACTCAGGCCGACGCTGATCAGGCGGTTGATTTCGGAACTGAAGCCAACGCTGTAGAACTTCGAAGCGATCAGCGACGCGGCCACCACCACGCCGTAGAAACCCAGGGCGTCGTAGCCCAGGTAATGGGTGATGGCCAACACCAGCAGAAACTTCGCACCCAGGGCCCCGCCCCGGAGCAACAGCCGGAATATCATCGAACGATTCCCTTGATGATGTCGTCCATCATCACCGACTTGGCTTCGATCTCGCGGCAGGTGTCGGTCAGGCGCTTGCCGAAACTGGCCAGGGCGTTCGGCGCATAGACCGTGTTGATGATGGTGTCGACATCGATGTCGCCGCCATTGATCACCCAGTCTTCCACGCCCATGTCCTGATAGGCGCCGAAGCCCTTGCGCTCGTAGCTGATGTGGTAAGCGGGAACGCCGGACAACAAGGACTCGATGGCACCGTGCAGGCGCACGGAAATGACCAGGTCCGGCTGATGTTTGGCAATGGTCGCCTTCAACGAAAGCAACTCTTCAGTGATGCCCAGCTCGCGATAAAACGCGCCGTCATCGTTGCCGCGCACGGCGCTTTGCACCGCGCAAATCACCTTGCTCTTGTTCTTCAGGCGCTGCAGCAGCACCTTCAGATTGGCCACGTAGGCAACCTTCTTTTCCTTGCTCCACTCCGGCGGCTTGCGCAGCACCACGCACACCACCGCCGGTGACGATGCGCAGCGAGTGAACTTGGGTTGCATGAGGATTTTGCCGGCCAGCGACTGCACCGCCAGATCGGGTGCGCGGTAGACGTTTTCACAGGCATCGAACATCGCAGACGAGCGGTTATCGCGCACGAACACCGCGTCGGCGCTGGCGTAATGCTCGACGATCTTGCGGCTTTCACCATGGAACGGGCCGATGCTTTGCGGCAGGTAAACCGACGGCACCTTGCTCAGGATCGCGGTTTCCAGCTGCTTGGCGTGCCCCAGCTTCAACTTGATGTGTTCAAAGGCACTTTTGGAACGCATGTAGCCGCCGCCGACGCCAACGATCAGGTCGGTGGTCTTGAGCAGATCCGCGAGCCCGGCGTAGGACTGGTTGAGGAACACCGCCTGCTTGACCCGCCCCAGCCCCTTGGCCGCCATCACCGGCGCGTCGTAACGCTTGTGGGGAAGATAGCTGAAAGACTCGGGATCGGAGGCCACGACATTGATCGTGGTGTCTTCGCCAAAGTTGCGTTGCACCAGGGCAATCGCCAGATCCACGAGCAGGCCGTCGCCGGAGTTGGACGCGCTGTAGCCGTGCAAAATCGTTACGTTCATGAGCTGATGTCTACTTAATAAGTTTGAGCGGAATACACGTCATAGGTTTGCCGGATCATCAACGCGGCACTGAAGCGCTCGCGCACGGTCTTGCGGCCTTCGGCGCCGAGGTCCTGCAGGCGCGGCTTCTGGATGTCCACCAGCACATCGGCCAGCGCCTGGTGATCGCCGGTCGGGAACACGTAGCCCGTCACCCCGTGGCTGACCAGTTCGGGCAACGAGGTGCAATCGCTGGCGATCACCGGCAGCCCCATGGCCATGCCTTCCAGCGGCACCATGGCAAAACCTTCCCAGCGGCTGGGCACGATCAGCGCATCGGCCTTCTGATAAAGCGCATGGACTTCCGTCGGCGTGACCCACGGCAGGTATTCCACCGAATCCATCTCGGGCCGCTCGACGAAATCCTCGTTCACGGCACTGCCGACCACGGTCAGTTTCAGATCGCTGCGCTGAACCTTGGCGTAGGCCTTGAGCAAAACATCGAAACCTTTCTGGTAATCGAGCCGGCCGACAAACAGCAGGTGAATCGGCTTCTGCTCATCGACCTTCTGCTGATCGTCACGGTGATGAATGCCGTTGTAGATCAGCTTCATGCGGTGACGATCGATACCGAACGCGGCGGCCTTGTCCATTTCGTACTGGCTGACACAAATGATCACGTCCGTGACCTTCTGCAACGCCCGCTCGATCAGCGAATAGATTTTCTGCTTGGCCGGCGAGCTTTCCATCAGGAACGAAAAGGCGTGGGGGCAGTAGACGATTTTCGGCGAGCGCCACGGCCGCAGGACCAGGCACACGCAACGCCCGATCACCCCGGAAAAGGTGCTGTGCAGATGCACGACCTGGGGTTTCTCCTTGAGAATCACCCGGACCAGTTGCCAGGCAAATCGCAGCAGCGACAGCGGGTCGCGTCGGGTTCTGTCGAAGGTCCTGATCTGTTGTTCGTCGATGCCGTGCAGCTCTTTGCGTTGATCGAACGGAATCAGATAGACCAGCTCATAGTTCGATGTATCGCCTTCCGGCGGCGCGGAAATCGTGCGGATTACCGTGGCGACACCACCCTTGATCGTTTCGGCTACGTGCAATATTTTTTTCACAGCCCACCCACTTCCATGCATGTAAAAACAGTTGCCGAGACTCAGGATTTGTCCGACGCGTATTCGTAGTTGTAATAACCGTAACCACCGTTGCCGTAGTAACTGGCGGCCCGTTTCTCGACGCCGTTGAACACGGCGCCCTTCAACTCGATGCCGTTCTGGGCAAAGCGGCGAATGGTCAACTCGATCTCTTTGGCGGGGTTCACGGCAAAGCGCGTGACGATCAGGCTGATCGCCGCTTCACGGCCGACAATCGCCGCGTCGGTCACCGCCAACAGTGGCGGCGTGTCGATGATCACCACGTCGTAGCGCTCGCTGAGTTCGGCCATCAGCTCGCGGAAGTTGGCGTGCATTAACAGCTCCGATGGGTTGGGCGGGACCTGTCCACGGCTGATGAAATGCAGGTTTTCGACTTCAACGGTATTGATCGCCTGGTCGATGGTGCAACGCTTGACCAGCAGGTCCGACAGGCCGTTGGCGATCGGTGTGTTCAGGGTTTTGTGCAGATGCCCCTTGCGCATGTCGGCGTCGATCAGCACCACGCGCTGCCCGCTTTGCGCCATGACGGCGGCGAGGTTGGAGGAGACGAAAGTCTTGCCGACCTGAGGGCTGGGACCCGAAATCATGATGCGGTTGTTAGTCGAGTCCAGCGCCGCAAAATGCAGGCAAGTGCGCAGGCTGCGGATCGATTCGATGGACAGGTCCGTGGGGTTACGCAGCGCCAACAGATATGCCTGGTCGGCCTCTTTTTTGGTGCGGACTTTCTTGCTGTCTTCTTCCTGCTGCAACGCGCTGTAAGGAATCGAGGCGTACACCGGCAAGCCCAGTTGCTCGATGGCTTCCGGTCCTTCCAGCCCGCGGCTCAGGGATTTGCGCAGCAGCACCAGCGCCACGCCGACAAACGCGCCGAGGAAGGTGGCGATCAGCACGATCAGCGCCTTGCGCGGTTTGACCGGGTTGGTCAGGTCGACATCCGCGCTGTCGATCAACCGCGCGTTGCCCACCGCCCCTGCCCGGACGATGTCCAGTTCCTGGGATTTGTTCAGCAACTGGGTGTAGATCTGCGAGGCCACTTCGACATCGCGGGTCAGGTTCAACAGTTCCTGCTGAGTGGAAGGCAGGTTCTGGGATTTGCTCTCCAGCGCCTTCTGTTGCTGGGTCAATTCACCGATCTGAGTCATCAGCGCGCGATACGCCGGATGCTGCTTGGTGAATTTGCGATCCAGTTCGGCCTGCTGCATTTTCAGCTCGGAAATCCGCGTGTCCAGGCTGACGATCTGCTCCAGCACCGATTGGGTTTCAAGGGAAATGTTCACGGTCTTGCCGCGAGTCTGGTAGCCGTTCAGGGCTTCGCTGGCCTTGGCCAGATCACGCTTGACCTGCGGCAACTGGCCTTGCAGGAAGTCCAGGCTCTGCGCCGCTTCGGCAGAGGTGCGCTGCACGTTCTGCTCCACGTACAGCGACGAGACCTTATTGAGGATCCGCACGGCTTCGGCCGCGTCGGTGCTGGCCAGGGCCAGGCGGATGATGCCGGACTCCTTGCCCTGCTCGGAAATATCCAGGCCATCCTGATAGTTCTGGATGGTCACGATCCTTGCACTGCGCACCACCTCGAAGCGAGTACCGGGATTGGCCTGCAGGTGGGTCACCAGACCTTCCACACCGTCCTGAACAAAAGCGGTGCCGACAACGCCTTCGGCCAGCAGGTTGTCGTTGTCATCGAACAACTGGAAACGCTGCTGCTCGCCGGCAACCAGCGTCAGCTTCTTGCCCAGCAATTCGTTGGGCAGATTGAGCCGCGGAATGTCCAGCCGCTCGCCGCCCCACGCATAGCTGTTCAAGCCAAAACGCGGCGCCGCGACACTTTCGGGTGTTTCACCGCGGAAACGCCGCGCGAGAAAGCCGCCAACCACCGGAAAGGTATTGGGAGTAACGTCGATGTCCAGGTGCAGGTCATCGACGGTTCTGCCGATCACCGCGCGGGACTTGATGATGCCGATTTCGGTCACCGACGGCGATTGCCCGCCGAGCATGCTGTTGAGGTCGGAGAAACCGAGCATGTCGTTCTTCTTCGGTTCGACCTGAACCAGCGCGTTCGCCAGGTACACCGGCGTCGACAGAATCGCATAGGCGACACCGGCCGCCATGAATGCGCCGGTGAATGCGCCGATCAACCATTTCTGGTCGATTAAAGTGCCGAATATACCGAGAAGATCAATATTGTCTTGCTCGTTATCGCGGGTACTGATGACTGACGGTAACTGCATAAGTCTGTTCTTACCATTCACGGGTCTGAAGAATATTGATCAATGTCCGAGGCGCTGCGCCCATGAGCAAACAGCATCTTCAATCAATGCATGGGCATGAATAAATGCTGCTTTTCCTTGACGATAAGGGTCTTGTATTTCTCGTTCGCTCTGCCATTTACCGAGCAGAAACACCTTGCCCCGCGCGTGGGATGCAATCTTCAGTACTTGTTTTACATGCTCTTTTTCCATCACCAGAATCAGGTCTGATTCATTGACGATGTCCGATGTGAGTTGCCGGGCCTTGAACGCCTCGGCGCTGTGCCCGCGGTCTTCCAGGACCTGCCGCGCCGACGGCTCCATGGCTTCGCCGACCCGTGCGGCAAGGCCTGCCGAGGTCACGCTGATCGATGAAGTTGCCAATGCGTTGCGCAGCAACAGTTCTGCCGTAGGACTGCGGCAAATATTGCCCACGCAAACGACAAGAATATTTTTGAACAAGGTAACTTTCCCGTGTAATGCTGATCGGCCACTACGTCGCGCAGGTTTAATGAACCCGCACGACCTTCCTGCACTCAGAAATAGATTCACCCTGCAAGTACAGGTGCATTAAGTACCACAGCCGCGGAAAGTCCCCCAACCAGAATTGCCGGACCAAAAATAACGAGTGTTATCTAACATTTGCTATCCGACAAAAAATAACATTCGTGCACTTCAGCACCTGACAATCATCGAATTTAAAGTAACGGAATAACTAATGACTGATGTCAACTCTCATGAGGAGAACGGACATGAATTCGGTACATTTGAAACGACTTACCTTTTCGACTCTGTTGGTGCTCGGTGCCGCCAGCCAGGTGCACGCCAATGAGCTGTTTCCAGTATTGGCCGCCAACAAGAACATCGGTGTTCAGGTCAAGATCCAGAGCTTCACCGCCGCCGATGCCGAGGACATCAAGGCGCAGGGTTTCGGCTTCGTGCGCTTTGGCGTCTGGACCAACAGCCTGGGTGGCAAGGCTTATCAAAAACAGGTCAGCGACGCGTTCGCCGCCGCCCGCTCTTCCGGCCTGCCGGTGCTGCTGACCGTGCGTTCGACCAAGGCGCTGACCACATCGCCGGGCAATACCAGTGAACTGACCGCCGCCGGGGAAAGCTTCGCCGGTTCCGTGAAGGATCTGGAGCAAACCTATGGATCGCAACTGGTGGCGATCGAGATCTGGAACGAGCCGGACCTGGGCACCTACTGGCCGACCGGCAGTTTCGACACCACCTTCGTGCCGTTCATGAGCGCCATGTGCAATACGCTGCAACAAAAGCCGCCGTCAGTACCGGTGGTAGGCTTCGGCTTCGCCCGGCCGCCGACTGCGGGTTCCGCGTCGACGGTGGCGATGAACAAGATCGTCAGCGCCTATCCCAACTGCCTGGATGCGGTTTCCTACCATCCCTACGGCATGACGAGCACCCAGATCAGCAATGCCCAGGCGTTCATTCAACAGAACTTCCACATTCCCGGCGTGATCAGCGAATGGGGCGTGTCGGCGCTGGCCTCCAACGGCGGCGCAGACGGCCAGGCAGCCAAAATCAGCGCGTTCATCAGCGATGTGAAGAAGCAGAAGATCGGATTGGCCTCGATCTACGAATGGCGGAACACCGACTCGGGCAGTGACGAGCGGGAAAAAAACTTCGGGCTGCTGTTCTCCGACGGTCAACCGAAGCCGGCCAAACTGGCTGCCAAAACCCAGCTGAACCTGCAATGAGGCACAGGCGATAGACGGATCTGGCGGGGTGCTGGCGGTCGGTTGCCTGGAACCTCAGGCCGCTTTCGGTATCTCAATTATCGATATGTACCCCGCCTTTCAAACAGCCGTTTTCAGGATGTTGCCGCCGGGACCGTCTATACACGTATGTGCCCTTGAGCGGCTGTCGGCGCTCGGGTAATGTCATCAGACCCATAGGACAGAGCACGCTCATGACTTCCAAGCTGGAACAACTCAAGCAATTCACCACCGTGGTTGCCGACACCGGTGACTTCGAAGCAATCGCCCGCGTTAAACCGGTGGATGCCACCACCAACCCTTCCCTCCTGCTCAAGGCCGCGGCCATTCCCGGTTACGCCGAGCTGCTCAACAGCTGTGTCAGCGACTGCAAGGGCGATGTGGGCCTGGCCAGCGACCGCTTTGGCGTCGCGGTAGGTCAGGAAATCCTCAAGGTGATTCCGGGTCGCATTTCCACTGAAGTGGATGCGCGCCTGTCGTTCGATACCGATGCCGTGCTCAAGCGTGCGCACCGTCTGATCGAGCTGTATGAAAAAGCCGGCGTCGGCCGCGACCGCGTGCTGATCAAGATCGCCTCCACCTGGGAAGGCATCCGTGCCGCCGAGATCCTGGAAAAGGAAGGCATCCAGACCAACCTGACCCTGCTGTTCTCCTTCGCCCAGGCTGCGGCCTGTGCCGACGCGGGTGTGTTCCTGATTTCGCCGTTCGTGGGCCGTATCTACGACTGGTACAAGAAAGCCACCGGCAACGAGTACACCGGCGCTGATGATCCGGGCGTGCAGTCGGTGACACGCATCTATAACTACTACAAGGCCAATGACTACAAGACCGTGGTGATGGGCGCCAGCTTCCGCAACCTGAGCCAGATCGAGCACCTGGCCGGTTGCGACCGCCTGACCATCAGCCCGGACCTGATCGACAAACTGGCCGCCGACACCGGCAAGCTCGAGCGCAAACTCGCGCCGGGGCATGCCGGTGAAGCGCGCCTGAACCTCAACGAGGCGCAGTTCCGCTGGTTGTCCAACGAGGACGCCATGGCGACCGAGAAACTGGCTGAAGGCATTCGCCAGTTCGCCCGGGACCAGGAGAAGCTCGAGGCGCTGCTGCAGGCCAAGCTGTGATCTGAGTCGGTGCAATGCAAAAAGGGCGAACCCTGGTGGGTTCGCCCTTTTTTATGGTGTCTGCTTTGGGTCGATGGTGATTGAGCTGACGCCTTCGCGGGCAAGCCTCGCTCCTACAGGGGATCGTGT
>NZ_JBSVXG010000039.1:0-37332 GCF_054070595.1 Pseudomonas sp. SDO55104_S430
ACAGCGTTACTCGCTGCTGTCAACACCTCTTTTTCAACTCCCTGCGGGCTTCGATGAACTGAAGCACCTGACCATCGAAACTTGCTTAACTCATTGATTATCAAGGAGTTTTCCGTTTCGACTGCACCGGAAGTGGGGCGAATTATAGAGATCTGAAATCTGCCGTCAACCACTAATTACGCTTTTCTGGCAGAAATGCCTTTTTAGCCGCTAAACGAGGGATTCGCCGAGCTACAGGCGGAAGCCGCAGGACTAATAGAAAGGCGCCAATCGCTGCGTAGATCGACCACTCTTTCAAATCGGCCCGCACAATCCAAAGCATGTGCAACAGCCCAAGCCCCAGAACCACATAGACCAGGCGATGAAGTTTCTTCCAGCGTGCGCCCAAACGTCGCTGGCTGAATCGATTGGAAGTCACTGCGAGCGCTAACAAACACAGAAGCCCCAACACGCCGACAATAATGTAGGGACGCTTGCGGAGCTCGACGCCTAACTGCGACCAGTCGAATCCAAGGATAAATGCGAGATAAGCACTCAGATGCAGGACCACATAGGCAAAGCACCACAACCCCAACTGTCGCCTGACAGCTATCCACCCGCCCCAGCCGCTCAACTTCTGCAGTGGCGTCATGCTTAATGTAATGAGCAACAGAACAAGCGTTCCCAGCCCCAATCGATCAACCAGCACCTTGCCAGGGTCCGGACCCAGTGCATCCCCCCAAGCCTGATACAGCCAAAGCAGCGGCCACACCAATGCAGCCACGAAAACGCCCATGCGCCAAAGCGGATATCGCATCAGTAGTTCTTCCGCAGATCGAGCCCTGCATACAAAGAAGCAACTTCATCCGCATAGCCGTTGAACATTTGCGTATCACGCACGTTCGGCTTGAACAGGCCACTTGGAAGGCGACGTTCGCGAGCCTGCGTCCAGCGCGGATGATCGACCGTCGGGTTCACATTCGCGTAGAAGCCATACTCGTCCGAAGCAATGCTCTGCCACGTGGTTTTAGGCTGCTCACTGACCAGACTGATACGAACGATGGATTTGATGCTTTTAAAACCGTATTTCCACGGCACAACCAAGCGCAGCGGCGCACCGTTCTGGTTCGGCAACTCTCTCCCGTACATACCCACAGCCAGAATCGCCAACGGGTTCATCGCCTCGTCCAGTCGTAATCCTTCTACATACGGCCAGTCGATCAAGGCAAAGCCAGAGCGCTGACCCGGCATGCTCTTGGGGTCCTGCAAGGTTTCGAAGCGAATGTACTTGGCGCCAGAGGTGGGCTCAACTTGCTTGAGCAACGCCGATATAGGGAAACCTATCCACGGAATGACCATCGACCAGGCCTCGACACAGCGCAGGCGATAGATGCGCTCCTCCAGCTGATAAGGCTTCATGAAGTCTTCCAGCGCATACCGCCCCGGCTTACCCACCTCACCGTCGATAACCACCGTCCAGGGTTCGGTCTTCAGCGTCCCGGCATTGGCTGCCGGATCGCCCTTGTCAGCACCGAACTCGTAGAAGTTGTTGTAGTGGGTCGCATCCTTGTAGGGCGTGATCGCTTCGTCGCGAACATTGACTGCGCCCCACTTGGTTGAAGGAAGCTTTTCGCTGAACCATGACGGCGCCTTGCCAGGCTCCACATCCGCATAACGTGCAGAATCTTCGGCGACAGCCCACCGAGGCAGTCCGCCAACGGCCAAACCACCAACGGCTGCGCTCAACACATGGCGCCTGGAAAGATAGAAGGATTCAGGCGTGACATCCGACTCATGGCAGTCGGACGCTTTGGGGACTTTGATCAGCATGGCTACTCCGCAGCATTGGAGAACAATCGCACCAATAGACTGCGGAGTATGAGGGAAAATTACATCACTCGACGCTTTTGCGCCGACGAAGATGTAACAAGTACTGCACCGGACCGGATGCGGCGTAGGCAAGGAAAACCAGCAGCAGAATGCGCGGCGGATCACTGAACACCACCGCGAACACCAGCACCACAGCAAGGATTGCCACGAACGGCACACGGCCCTTCAGGTCCAGCTCCTTGAAGCTGTTGTACTTGATGTTGCTGACCATCAGCATCCCCGCGGCCGCGACCAGCAGAGCCACCAGGAAAGACATCTTGGAGCCTTGAATACCGTAATCGCTGAACGCCCAGACAATGCCCGCGACAACGCCGGCAGCAGCCGGGCTGGCCAGGCCGATGAAGTAGCGCTTGTCAGCCGTGCCGACCTGAGTATTGAAGCGCGCCAGGCGCAACGCCGCGCCGGCCACATAAATGAAGGCGACCATCCAGCCGACCTTGCCCATATCCCCCAGGGCCCAGCCAAACGCCAACAACGCTGGCGCCACACCGAAGGCGACCATATCCGAGAGCGAGTCGTACTCGGCACCAAACGCACTCTGGGTATTGGTCATACGGGCAACGCGGCCATCGAGACCATCGAGCACCATGGCGACAAAGATGGCGATGGCGGCGAAGGCAAAATACTTGCTCGCACCGATCGAGTCACCCGCGCTCAAGGCACTTTGGGCACTCATGGAGCTGATGATGGAGTAGAACCCTGCGAACAGGTTCGCAGTGGTGAAAAGATTCGGCAGAAGATAGATACCACGATGCCGGACTTTACGGCCTTCAGCATCATGCCCTTCCTCGACATGCTCATCGATGGGCAGCAGGCTTTCGGCGTCAGCGGCCTTGCCTGGCTCTTCGGGACGTTCGCTCATGAACAATACCTTGCAACGGGGTGGAAAGTTTCGACAAGTGCCTGCGATGCCAGTTCGCCTCGCAAACGATGCAGCTTTATACCAGAACCGACCATCCAAACGAAAAAACGCGGCCTAAGCCGCGCTTTTCGTACAAGTGTCAGACTTAGTTTTTGGCTTTGTCGACGATCTTGTTGGCACCGATCCACGGCATCATGGAGCGCAGTTGCTCGCCAATGACTTCGATACCGTGAGCGGCGTTGTTACGACGCTTGGCGGTCATCGAAGGATAGCCGGTGGCGCCTTCGCTGATGAACATCTTGGCGTATTCGCCGTCCTGAATACGTTTCAGGGCGTTGCGCATGGCCTGACGGGATTCGGCGTTGATCACTTCCGGACCAGTCACGTACTCGCCGTATTCAGCGTTGTTGGAGATCGAGTAGTTCATGTTGGCGATACCGCCTTCGTACATGAGGTCAACGATCAGCTTCAGTTCGTGCAGGCATTCGAAGTAGGCCATTTCCGGCGCGTAGCCAGCTTCAACCAGGGTTTCGAAACCAGCTTTGACCAGCTCAACGGTACCGCCGCACAGAACGGCTTGTTCGCCGAACAGGTCGGTTTCAGTCTCGTCCTTGAAGGTGGTTTCGATGATGCCGGTACGACCGCCACCAACGCCAGCTGCGTAGGACAGAGCCACGTTCTTGGCGTTGCCGGAAGCGTCCTGATAGATAGCGATCAGGTCAGGGATACCGCCGCCTTTGACGAACTCGGAACGTACGGTGTGGCCTGGAGCTTTCGGCGCGATCATGATCACGTCGAGATCGGCACGCGGAACAACCTGGTTGTAGTGAATCGCGAAGCCGTGGGAGAAGGCCAGAGTGGCGCCTTTCTTGATGTTCGGCTCGATCTCGTTTTTGTACAGGGAGGACTGGAACTCGTCAGGGGTCAGGATCATGACCAGGTCGGCAGCTGCAACAGCGGAAGCAACGTCAGTCACTTTCAGGCCGTGGGCTTCAGCCTTGGCAACGGTAGCCGAACCTTTACGCAGACCAACGGTAACGTCAACGCCGGAGTCTTTCAGGTTGCACGCTTGAGCGTGGCCCTGGGAACCGTAACCGATGATGGCAACTTTCTTGCCCTGGATGATCGACAGGTCGCAGTCTTTATCGTAGAAAACTTTCATGAATTTCCCCTATATATCCAGGCCGTTCAGGCCATTCGCTAATTTGGTTAGATGCTGAGTACTTTGTCGCCGCGAGCGATGCCGGTCACGCCGCTGCGGACGGTTTCCAGAATCGATGCGGTGCCGATGGACTGAATGAAGCTGTCGAGCTTGTCGCTGGTACCGGTCAATTGAACGGTATACACGCTGGCGCTGACATCGACGATCTGTCCACGGTAAATATCGGTGGTGCGTTTGATCTCGGCGCGCTGGGCACCGGTGGCCTTGACCTTGACCAGCATCAGTTCGCGCTCGATATGAGCACTTTCCGACAAGTCGACCAATTTGACCACTTCGATCAGTTTGTTCAGGTTCTTGGTGATCTGCTCGATGATCTCATCGTGACCAACGGTGGTCAGCGTCAGACGCGACAGGGTCGGGTCTTCGGTCGGGGCCACGGTCAGGCTTTCGATGTTGTAGTTGCGCTGCGAGAACAGGCCGACTACGCGAGACAAAGCGCCGGGTTCGTTTTCCAGAAGCAAGGAAATAATGTGACGCATGATTAGGTACGCTCCGTCTTGCTCAGCCACATATCGCGCATGGAGCCGTCTTTGATCTGCATCGGATAGACGTGCTCGTTGGCATCGACCTGGATATCGAGGAATACCAGGCGATCCTTCATGGCGAATGCTTTTTCCATCATCGGCTTCAGATCCTTCAAGTCGGTGATGCGCATGCCCACGTGACCATAGGCCTCGGCCAATTTGACGAAGTCAGGCAGCGATTCCATGTAGGAATGCGAGTGACGCGCGCCGTAGCTCATGTCCTGCCACTGACGAACCATACCCAGTACACCGTTGTTGAGCAGAATGATCTTCAACGGCAGGTCGTGCTGCAGGCAGGTCGACAGTTCCTGGATGTTCATCTGGATGCTGCCTTCGCCGGTCACACAAGCAACGTCGGCATCCGGAAAGTTCAGTTTCACACCCATCGCTGCCGGCAGACCGAAGCCCATCGTGCCCAGGCCACCGGAGTTGATCCAGCGGTTTGGTTTGTTGAAGCGGTAGTACTGCGCCGCGTACATCTGGTGCTGACCAACGTCGGAGGACACATAGGCATCGCCTTTGGTCACTTCGCAGAGAGTCTCGATCACGGTCTGAGGTTTGATGATGCTGCCGTCGCCCTTGTTGTAAGGGAACATGTCGCGATCGCCACGCCACTCTTCGATCTGTTTCCACCAGTTGGCAACCGCTTCCTTGCCAGGAACTTCACCGATTTCCTTGAAGGTAGCGACCATTTCGGTCAATACACTTTCGACAGGCCCAACGATAGGCACGTCGGCCTTGATGGTCTTGGAGATGGATGCCGGGTCGATGTCGATGTGAATGATCTTGGCATTCGGGCAGAACTTCGATGGGCCGTTGATTACGCGGTCATCGAAACGTGCGCCAACTGCCAGAATCACATCGGCATTGTGCATGGCCAGGTTGGCGGTGTAGCTACCGTGCATACCCAGCATACCGAGGAATTGACGGTCCATGCCCGGGTAAGCGCCAAGGCCCATCAGTGTATTGGTCACTGGCGCGTTCAGCAGTTGCGCCAGTTCGGTCAACGGTGCGGAACCGTTGCCCATGATCACGCCGCCGCCGGCGTAGATGATCGGACGCTTGGCCGCCAGCAGCATTTCCACGGCTTTGCGGATCTGGCCGGAGTGACCACGGACCGCCGGGCTATAGGAACGCAGCTTGGCTTTTTTCGGGAAAATGTATTCGAACTTCTCGGCCGGGTTGGTCATGTCTTTTGGGATATCGACAACGACCGGGCCTGGACGACCGGATTGAGCCAGATAGAAGGCTTTCTTCATGACTTCCGGGATTTCCGACGGATGCTTGATCATGAAGCTGTGTTTCACGATCGGCCGGGAGATACCGATCATGTCGGTTTCCTGGAATGCATCGGTACCGACCATGGTGCTTGGCACCTGGGCGGTCAGAATCACCATCGGAATGGAGTCCATGTACGCGGTGGCGATACCGGTAATGACGTTGGTCGCGCCGGGACCGGAGGTCACCAGTACAACGCCGGCCTTGCCGGTGGCACGCGCATAGCCGTCAGCCATGTGAGTGGCTGCCTGCTCATGACGGACGAGAATATGTTGAACGGATTGTTCTTTGAAAAGCGCATCGTAGATATGCAATGCGGCACCACCCGGGTACCCATAGATATACTTGACGCCTTCGTCACGCAAAAAGCGGACGATCATTTCACCGCCAGATAAAAGCTCCACGTTGTCCACCTCTAAAACGCCAGAATACCGCCCACGGAAAATGGGACGGGTCTTAATAGGTTTACTTCTCAGCAGAGCATGAGCGACGGTGGTCGCCGACTACGTCAGCACTGACTGAGCAAGTATTGGGATCGTCCCAAGTGTTGCGGGCCTTTCCCACCCAGCGCGAGGTAACGCGTTGCGGGTGTAGCAGGTCGGCGCGGATGTGCGCCTCATGATCTACTGAGAGGGCCTGCTTCTGGCAGTCCCTCTACAGCGGACTTTGGATTCTTCTGTTTCGTCCCCTGCAAGTCAAGTCGTGTCTGTGCTTTATTGAAGTAAGCGCATGAGAAAGCAAGAAAAAACCGCGAAACCGCAAGTGTGTTAACTTCAATTGCGCATCCGGATATAAGGAAATGACATGCGAGCGCTCTTCCTGACCGCCAGCTTGCTGATTTGCATCAGCCCTTTGAGCATTGCCGCGCCGATTTACAAGTGGGTCGATGCCCAAGGCGTTACCCATTTCGATGCCCAACCACCCCAAGGCCAGCCATCCACCGTTGTCGCGACACCCTCCCAACCCGCCCCACATCCCCCTCCGAGTAAGAGCGGCGCAGCGATAGGCGATCAACAGGCCATCGACAAGGATGTGAAAAGGCAGGTGGCCGAGCAGCAGGCGGAGCTGAAGGTGTTCTGCGATCAGGCACGAACGAACCTGGCGCAGTTGCAGAACAATCCGCGGCTCAGAGAGGAAGTGGATGGACAGTTGCGCCGCCTGGACGACGCTCAACGGCAGGAACGCCTGAGTGAAACGCAGAAGCAGATCGCAGATAACTGCCAATAGCACCCGCAGGAGCCGAACGGCTCCGCGAGCGCTCGAGGTCAGCGAGTAGCGGTGATCAGTTGATCGAACTCTTTGAGCAGCAGTTGCAACTGCCGATCCTTGCCCTGAACGTTGCGGGAAGCGAAGACCATTTCAGCCATCTCCTGAATCCCCGACGCATTCGGCAGAGGCAGGTCCTGCTCGAGGATCGCCTTCATGCGCGGCAGGAAGATCCATTGCAGCCATTGCTCGAAGTCCAGCGTATCGACGGAAAAGGGCTCAACACTGGACAGCGCTTCTGCCGAGGGCGCGACTTCATCCCACCAGCCTTGCAGGCGTAATTCACGCTCGATCAACAGCAGATGATCGGCAATTACCGGAAAACGCGAATCCATCACGAAGTAACCTTGGCTTTCTGACGAGCCAGAGCGGCGCCAGCAGAATCACCCTGCTTCTCGCGGGCCTGGGCAATCAACTCCCACAGACTGGCCTGAAGCGCCGGACGACCATTGGCCAAGGTCAGGCCGCGACGGGCGAACTGCTCGGCCTGCGGCGCATCGCCTTGGGCCATACGAACCTGCGCCAGGCGATAAAGCACTTGCGGCTCGCGCGGAGCGACACGCTGGGCGCGCTCAAGGCTGGAAGACGCACCATTGAGATCGCCGCTGGATTGCTGCTGTTGAGCCGTGGTCAACAGCGCCAGTACCGGACCGTCGAGCTGCTCGTCGGCGGACAGGCCACCGGCGCTGGCCGACGGAATCCCGCTCGGGGTCGAAGGCATGCTGTAGCTGCCCTGATTGATGGGCGCCGATTGCACTGGCGACGTATCTATCGGACCTGGCGTGATCGGACCCGAGCTGATCGGGCCTGGAGTGATAGGCGAAGTGCTGATCGGAGTCGACGTCGTTGCGCCGCCACCTGGCACCATGACCACAACGCCGGTATCACCCTGTGGAATCTCCTGAACCTGAGCTTGCGCAGGGCGTTTTACTGTCGTCTGGCGATAACCTCCGTTCGCCGAAACCCGCTCGCTGTTGGAAACAGCGGTACCGGAGTCGACAACCGGAATCGAGCCACGCTGTACTGTGGAGCAACCGCTGAGCAAAGCCACGGCGGTAACCGCTGGAATCAACCACTTGTTCACTTGAAACCCTCTTTGCTTAATTCATCCAGCCTTTGACCCAATCCATCACCGTTTCGGCGGGGTTAGGATTTTCGCTGCCGCAAGCGGCACCGGGAGGCGGTTCGCTGCCGCGAATATACGGCATCTGCACAGCACCTGGGCAATTGGCATCCGAGCCCTGACCGGTCCGCGAATCGACCCAGGCCTGAACGACATTATCCGGCTGCGGCATGTCCAGCGGCAACGGGTCGGCCTTGCGCATGAAGCTGGTCCAGACCTGCAGCGCACCGGTCGCCCCGGTAAACGGCGTCTTGCCGTTGTCATCGCGCCCCAGCCAGACCACCGCCAGCAGATCCTGACTGAAGCCGGCGAACCAGCTGTCCCGGGAATCGTTACTGGTACCGGTCTTGCCTGCCAGCGTCAGGGTTTTCGGCAACACGTTGTATACGGAGCTACCGGTACCCTCGCGCATCACTCGCTGCATGGCGCTCTGGATCAGATAAATGGAGGCCGGATCGAAGCGCTGCTGAATCTGGAACGGATAACGCTTGAGCGGCTCGCCTTCGGCCGTCAGTACGCTACGAATACCGCGCATCGGCGTGTTGAAACCGCCGTTGGCCAGGGTCTGATACATGGTCGCCACTTCGATCGGCGTCATGCCGCCGGCACCCAACAACATCGACGGGAAGGCCGGGAACTCACGACTCACACCAAGTCGCCCGAGGGTCTTGAGTACGTTCGGCACACCCACCGCCAGACCCAGACGCGCGGTCGACAGGTTATAGGAATGCGCCAGCCCCTGATAAAGGAAGACTGTGCCATGGGAGCGACGATCATAGTTCTGCGGCTTCCACACCTGACCATCCGCACCTTTGACCGAGAACGATTCGTCCGACAGCCAACTGGTCAACGTGTACTGACTCGGTTTCTCCAGCGCGGTCAGATAGACCGCCGGCTTGATCAGCGAGCCGATCGGTCGCACCGCGTCCAGTGCCCGGTTGAAACCGGCAAAGCTGGCCTGACGACTGCCGATCATGGCCTGGACTTCACCGGTTTCCGGATTGGTCACGACCATCGCTGCCTCAACATCCTCGGAACCCTTGCGCCCGGCCAGGCGTTTAAAGGTGTCGTTGACCGAGGCTTCGGCCTTCATCTGCAGAATCGGGTCGAAGCTGGTGAAGATCCGCAGCCCCTCTTCGGTCAAGTCTTCATCTCGATAGTCTTCACGCAGCTGACGCTTGACCAGATCGAGGAAGCCGGGGAACGAGCTGTCGGCCAGACTGCCGCGCTTGGTCACGCCCAGCGGCATTTTCTTTGCGGCTTCGACTTGCTCGGCTGTTGCGACGCCCTGCTCCTGCAATACGTCGAGCACCAGATTGCGCCGTTCAAGGGCACGCTCAGGGTAACGACGCGGGTTATAGGAGGACGGGCCCTTGACCATGCCGACCAGCAATGCCACCTGGTGCAGCTTGAGTTCGGCCAGTGGCTGGCTGAAGAAGAACTGGCTGGCCAGACCGAAACCGTGCACCGCGCGCTGGCCGTCCTGGCCGATGAACACCTCGTTGAGGTAAGCCTCGAGGATTTCGCGCTTGTCGTAGTGCATCTCAAGCAGCAAAGCCATCATCGCTTCGGTGAGTTTGCGGGTCAGGCTGCGCTCGTTGGTCAGGTAGAAATTCTTTACCAGCTGTTGCGTCAGGGTACTGCCGCCCTGGCGCATCCGGCCGGACGAGCCGTTGACCCAGATTGCACGGGCAATCGACTTCGGCGAGACGCCAAAGTGGTGGTAGAAGTCGCGGTCTTCGACAGCCACCAGGGTTTCGAGCAGATAAGGCGGCACCTGATCGATCTTGATCAGGATCCGGTCTTCAAGGTTTTTCGGGTACAGGCCACCGATCAGCAGCGGCTCCAGGCGCACCACGGACAACTTCGAACCGCTGGCACCCGACAACTCGGCAACGTAGTCGCCAGAAAAACGCACCCGCACCGGTTGTGCCTGTTCCATGCCCTCATAGAACTGAAAGCCACGGGTATTCAGATCGACGGTATTGCCGCTGACCGAGGCCGCGCCCGGACCGTTGGCCACGCTTTCACGGCGATAGCCCAGGGCATCGAGTTCGGTCAGAAAGTCGTCCCGGCTGAGCTTCTGTCCGACGAACAGCTCGAGCGGACGCGCGTATACCTTGGCCGGAATCGTCCAGCGCTTGCCGGAAAACTTCTCCTGCACGATGGCATCGAGGTAAACCGCGAATCCGGCCAGCACCACAAGGCCGACCAGACTGAGTTTAAGGGCCCAGCCCAGCCAGGGCCGCAGGCCTTTGGAGGGTGGTTTTTTGGGGGTACGGGGAGTTCGAGTACGTGTCATGGCGGCGGATTATACGCACTTTATTCATACTCAACAGGAGCCCTCCGAGTTTGCGTTGAGCTGGCTAGCCGCCATAATGACGACCTGAATTTTTCCCGACTCTGAAGGATCACCCCGTGAGCCAGTCCCTGATCGCCGCGCTGCAAAACCCGGCCCTCTATCCGCATCCGGTAGACGGCTTCAAGGTCATCGAGACCCATATTTCCTGGGTGCTACTCACCGGCCCTTATGCCTATAAAGTGAAGAAGCCGGTCAACTTCGGCTTCCTTGACTTCACCACCCTCGACGCTCGCGAGCATTTCTGCGGCGAAGAACTGCGCCTGAACCAGCGCCTGACCGATGACTTGTATCTGGAAGTGTTGCCGGTCACCGGCAGCGTCGAAGCCCCGCAACTGGGCGGCGACGGTCCAGCCATCGAGTACGTACTGAAAATGCGCCAGTTCCCACAGGGTGGCTTGCTCAGCACGCTCCAGGCCAATGGCGAACTGACGCCTGCCCACATCGATGCAATGGCAGCGCAAATCGCCCGCTTCCACCTCAACGCGCCGGAAGTGCCTGCCGAACACGAAGCCGGCACTCCCGACAGCGTCATGGCGCCGGTACGGCAGAACTTCGATCAGATTCGCCCGTTCCTCAGCGACAAGGCTGACCTGCTGCAACTGGACGCCCTGCAAGCCTGGGCCGAAAGCAGCTTCGACCGTCTCAAGCCCGTTCTCAGCCAGCGCAAGGCGGACGGCTTCATCCGCGAATGCCATGGCGACATTCATCTGGGCAACGCCACAATCATCGACGACAACGTGGTGATTTTCGACTGCATCGAATTCAACGAGCCTTTCCGCTTCACCGACGTCTATGCCGACGCCGGCTTCCTGGCGATGGACCTGGAAGACCGCGGCCTGAAGTGCCTGGCCCGTCGTTTCATCAGCCAGTACCTGGAACTGACCGGCGACTACCAGGGCCTGGAGCTGCTCAACTTCTATAAAGCTTATCGCGCGCTGGTTCGCGCCAAGGTCAGCCTGTTCAGCATGCCGGCGGACGCTACTCCGGTGCAGCGCTCCACCACCCTGCGCCAGTACCGCACCTACGCCAACCTGGCGGAAAGCTACAGCACCATTCCCTCGCGCTTCATGGCGATTACCCACGGCGTTTCCGCGGTCGGCAAAAGCCATGTTGCCATGCGCCTGGTAGAAGCACTGGGGGCGATTCGCCTGCGCTCCGATGTTGAACGCAAGCGCCTGTTCGGCGAGCAAACCGCCGCCAACGATGTGCAATCGGGCATCTATAGCGCCGACGCCAGCACCGCGACCTACAATCGCCTGCATGAAATTGCCGCCGTTATCCTGCATGCAGGTTTCCCGGTGGTGATCGACGCCACTTACCTCAAGCACGACCAGCGCATCAGCGCGGCGAAAATCGCGGAAGCCACAGGCACTCCGTTCCTGATTCTGGACTGCGAAGCACCGCAGGCCGTTATCGAGAGCTGGTTGGCGCAACGCCAGGCTGACAAGAACGATCCATCCGACGCCACGCTGGAGGTCATCCAGGCCCAGCAAGCCAATCGTGAAGCCCTGACGCCAGCGGAAATCCTCTACAGCAAACACGTCAAGACCAACGAAAGCGGAACGCTCGACACAGTCGTGGCGCAAATCCGCCAGCGCCTGCCAGGTCTGTAAAAACTATTTTCAGCCGTGAAGCGCCCGCTCACTTCACGGCTGTCAAATAGTGGCATTATACTGGCGTCATAAAACCAACAGGTGATATGCCATGAGCCAGCCGAAACTTCTCGACACTCCGCTTTACGCCTTGCTGCACAAAGACGACATCGCAGGCTTCAATAAAGAACGCCCGGCCGATGGTCCGATCGATATGGTCGGCGGCGACTTCCGCGGCCTGGACTTGCGGGAACTGAATGCCGACGGCATCGACTTCCGCGATGCGTACTTTCGCTCCGCCGATTTGCGCGGCATTGACTTCACCAAAGCGAAGCTTGAAGGCGCGAGCCTGGCTCATGCGCAGATCTCGGGTGCGTACTTCCCGGTTGAGCTCAGCGCCGACGAAATCCTGATGTCGATGAACTTCGGAACCCGTTTGCGCTACCGCACACGCTGAGCCCTAGCGTGAATTGACAAGTCTGGCGCCCCTGCCCTTGCTCCAGACTTCGGGACGTTTTGCCCCTGAATCCCGCTCATTCCTATCCTTTCTCCGGTCATTCGCCGACGTTCTTCCCCTCGCAAGACCCCACCGCTTAGAAGCGTTTGCGTCGAAAACGACCAAAGAATCACGCTTTTCCTACTGATGGCTACACTCCTGAGAGGCTTGCCCACGCACCATTCGGCCATCGCAAGGAGGCTTGATGAATGATGAACTGCAACACCTGAAGAATCTTGGCAAGACGTCGGCGCAGTGGCTGCATGCCGTGGGCATTCACAGCGCCTCGGACTTGCGTCGCCTGGGGGCGGTGGACGCCTACCGGGCCGTGCGCACGCGCGGGTTCCGGGCGTCCAAGGTGTTGTTGTACGCGATCGAAGGCGCGTTGATGGATGTGCACTGGAATGACATTCCGGCAGAACGAAAAGAAGCGCTGAACAAGCAGCTGGAAGCGATCTCGTCACGTCACAAGAATTGATCTCTCTAAAAACGACCTTTAGATAATCAATGAATACAAGGACTTACCGGAATCGTGCGACACCCAACAAGCCAAATGAAAATCAGCGGTTGACTTGGTAATGAGAATCGATATGATTATCACAACTGGTCGCGAGACTGGTCGATACTCTGGAAAGCCCTTGGTTCGGACTCTCAGATTATCTCCTCATCAGGCTAATCACGGTTATTTGACCCGGCTCTGCCGGGTCTTTTTTTGCCCATGAAAAAGCCGTCGTCCTTTTTACGCAGCGACGGCCCCGGTTTATTGGCCAGCAGTATCGGGATAGAAACCCTCGGACAGCTTTTTCAGGCTCTCCGGCAGTCGCGGCCCCAGGCCACCTACCAACAAAGTCGGGTCAAGTTCGAGAACACGATCGTTCCTGGCGGCGCGAGTCGAGGCCAGAATCGGATTCTCCTTGAACAACGCCGCGCGGGCTTCACTGCCGGACAGCGCGCGATCGGCGAACACCAGCACATCAGGGTCCAGACTCACCAGCGATTCATTGGAAAACGGCTTGTAACCGCTATGGGTTGCCAGATTATGCGCACCGGCCTGTTGCAGCAGCCAGTCTGCGGCAGTGTCCTTGCCGGCGATCAGTGGCTTGCCACCTGCATGCCCTAGCACCAGCAGCACACCAGGAGACGGCTGCTTCAACTGCGCCCGTGTCACCCAGACCTTCTGCTGCTCAAGCGCCTGTTGATAAGTGGCCAGCACCTGCTCCGCCTTTTCTTCAGCGCCAAGCAACTTGCCCAATTGCCGAAGGTTGATCTGCAGCGTCGCCATATTCGGTTGTGCCGAGAACATCTTGACCGTCACTCCCGAACCGCGAATCTGCGAAATCACCGGCGGCGGCCCCATCTCTTCGGTGCCGACCAGAATTTGCGGCTGCAAACTCAGCACCCCTTCCGCCGACAACTGGCGCTGATAACCAATACTGGGCAGGGCTTTGAGCGCAGCAGGATGCTGGCTGGTGGTATCGACTCCCACCAATTTCGCCTCGCCACCCAACGCGCAGACCCACTCCGAAAGCGCCCCACCGGCACTGACCCAGCGTTGCGGCAGTTCATCTGCAGCGGCGTGATGACTGGCGAAAAGTCCGACACAAAGCGCAGCGACGCGGATACTCAGGCGCATAAACAGCTTCCTTCAAGGGTTAACCGGGCATCAAAGCGGCAGGCCAAGTATCCTGTGCACCTGGCTACTGCATCTGTTGGGCAAGCCCGCCATTTGATAATCGCTTGCATTTGCGAGTCAAGCTCGGATGCCTGACTGCACACCCTGAGGATAGGCATGAAATTTCTGTGTAAGGGCATTGAACTGGCCGACGCCAGCAGCCGCGGATTCGAGATCGATGGTCAAAAGCTTTTCGCCGTGCGCCGGGCCGGCCAGGTATACGTCTATATCAATCGCTGCCCGCATCGCGGTGTCGGGCTGGAATGGACACCCGACCAGTTCCTCGACCCCAGTAACAGCCTGATCCAGTGCGCGACCCATGGCGCCCTGTTTCTGATCGAGGACGGCGAATGTGTCGCCGGCCCTTGCGCGGGGCAATCGCTGACCCAGGTCGAATGCCGCGAGGATGCTCACGGCATCTGGATCAACCCTTAAACGCCCAGTATCACTTCCAGGCGCCGATCAACCACCATCTCCTCGTGGGTCAGGCGCACACCGTAGGCCAGCACTTCCACGCCGCACGATACGGCCTCACGCAAGGCTTGAGAGTACGCTGCATCGATTTCGTCCGCCGGACGCACCGCATCGATTCCCGTGAGATTCACGCAATACAACTGCACCGCGCGAATGCCATCCCGAGCCAGATGAGCCAGCTCACGCAGGTGCTTGGCACCGCGCTGGGTCACTGCGTCGGGAAATGCCGCCACCGCATCACCTTCAAAACCGAGGGTGACGCTTTTGACTTCCACGTAAGCCGGCCCATCGGGGTACTCGAGACGAAAATCGATGCGACTCTTTTCCTGCCCGTACGCCACTTCGCGCTTGAGCCCGGTAAAGCCGTTCAGCTCGGTGATCACCCCGGCAAGCAATGCCTCCTCAATCAGCGTGTTCGCGCGACCGGTATTGACGCAAAAATGCCGCCCGTGCGGGGTTTCTCCGATTTCCCAGGTCCCGGGCAACTTGCGTTTAGGGTCATTGGAGCGGCTGAACCAGACCTGCCCGCCCTCGACCTGGCAATTGAGCATCGAGCCCGTGTTGGGGCAGTGAATGGTCAGCAACTCGCCGCCAACGGTTTCGATATCGGCGAGAAATCGCTTGTATCGACGAATCAGGCGACCTTCTTCCAGCGGAGGATAAAAGTGCATCAGCCTTGCCAGCTCTGCAGGCCACGGGTGATACGCCCTACCGCTTCCTGCAAGCGCTCCAGGTTTTGCGTGTAGGCAAACCTAACGTGATGCCCCGCCTGATAGCGCCCGAAGTCCAGCCCTGGGGTGAATGCCACGTGCTCGGTTTCGAGGAAGTGTCGGCAGAACGAGAAGGCATCGCCGCCGAACTTGCTGATATCAGCGTACAGATAGAACGCGCCCTCTGGCTCCACGGCGATACCGAAGCCTAATTCACGCAGGGCCGGCAACAGGAAGTCGCGGCGGCGACCGAATTCGGCGCGGCGCTCTTCGAGAATGCTGATGGTCGATGGCTCGAAACAGGCTAGCGCGGCGTGCTGGGCGACGCTTGGCGCACTGATGTAGAGATTCTGGGCAAGTTTCTCCAGCTCACTGACCGCCGCATCGGGCGCCACCAGCCAGCCGAGACGCCAACCGGTCATGCCGAAATATTTGGAAAAACTGTTCAGCACGAAAGCATTGTCGTCGACTTCCAGCACGCTGGCCGCATCGGTGCCGTAGGTCAGGCCGTGGTAGATCTCGTCCACGACCAGATGACCGTGGCGCTGCTTGATGGCGGTGGAAAGACCTGCCAGCTCGTCGCGAGTGAGGATGGTCCCGGTCGGGTTGGCCGGCGAGGCCACCAGCGCGCCGACGCTGTCGTGATCCCAATGGCGCTGGATCAGGTCCGGGGTCAGTTGATAACGTACGTCCGGCCCTACCGGCACTAGCTGAGCAGCACCTTCGACCAGTCTCAGGAAATGCCGGTTGCAGGGATATCCCGGGTCCGCCAGTAGCCAATGCTTGCCCGGGTCCACCAGCAAGGCACTGGCCAGCAGCAGCGCGCCGGAACCACCCGGGGTGATCAGGATGCGCCGCGGATCGATGTCCAGGCCGTAGCGCTGCTGATAAAAACCCGAAATCGCCTCACGCAGTTCAGGAATGCCCCGGGCGGCGGTGTAACGCGTCTTGCCCGACTCCAGCGCGGCCTGGCCTGCACGGATGATCGGCTCGGCGGTGGTGAAGTCCGGCTCGCCGATTTCCAGGTGAATCACATCCTTGCCCGCGGCCTGCAACTCATTGGCCCGCGCCAGCAGCGCCATGACATGAAAGGGTTCGATCGCGCGACTGCGAGCACTGTAGGACTGTGCCATTGGCCTTCCTTCAACGAAGAAAAGAATCGATTCTACCCAAGCGCAGGAACGAGCGAGAACCTAAAGCGGTCAGAGCCGTATAACCCAGGCCCGAAACGACTCAAGCGAGCGCTCAAGGTTTGACTAAAATCAATAATTGATCAGGGCTCCAGAGCCACCAGACAGCGCTTTGCCACCATCGACAGGCGCCACAGGTCGCGGCCTCGACATCCGGGAGTAGCGCGGCCTGATTTGATCTGGTAAGTTCGCCCGCTTGCAGCCGCAGGGCCGGCGGGTGTCGGTGATGGAGCAATCCTGCGCAGATGGATTACAAGAGTAGAGGCGGTCTATTTCATGTCCACCCAAGCAAAGCAACAGCCAATCAGCGGCTTTGAACCCTACGTTGAAACGAAGGGCGAGGAGTACATGGGCAAGCCCATGCGCGCTCACTTCACCAAAGTCCTGAACAAGTGGAAGCAGGACTTGATGCAGGAGGTCGACCGTACGGTTGACCACATGAAGGACGAAGCAGCCAACTTCCCGGACCCGGCAGACCGTGCCAGCCAGGAAGAAGAGTTCGCCCTCGAATTGCGAGCCCGCGATCGCGAGCGCAAGCTGATCAAGAAGATCGACAAGACCCTGCAACTGATCGAAGACGAAGAATACGGCTGGTGCGAGTCCTGCGGCGTCGAGATTGGCGTCAAGCGTCTGGAAGCCCGTCCTACAGCCGACATGTGCGTTGACTGCAAGACCCTGGCGGAAATCAAGGAAAAACAAGTCGGCAAGTAATGGCGACTTGAATGAAGAACGGAGCGTGCGAACGCTCCGTTTTTGTTTCTGATGTTTTTTTGGCTTTAAATGCATTCATGACTGCCATCCCCCACTCCTCCTACATCGGGCGCTTCGCCCCAACACCCAGCGGTCACCTGCATTTTGGTTCGCTGGTTGCCGCGCTGGCTTCTTATCTGGATGCTCGTTCGGTCGGCGGGCGCTGGCTGGTGCGCATGGAAGACCTCGATCCGCCCCGCGAAGAACCCGGTGCCCAGGCCGCGATTCTCAAGGCGCTGGAGAGTTATGGCTTCGAGTGGGATGGCGAGATGGTCCGTCAGAGTGACCGTCATGAAGCCTACGCCGAAGTCCTCAATCGCCTGTTCAATCACGGTCTGGCCTACGCTTGCACCTGCTCGCGCAAGCAACTGGAGCCATACCACGGCATCTACCCGGGGCTGTGCCGCAATGCCGGGCATGGTGTCGAAGACGCCGCGATCCGCATCCGCGTACCCGAACTGGATTACCACTTTATCGATCGGGTGCAAGGCCAGTTCCATCAGCACCTGGGGCGGGATGTCGGCGACTTCGTGATTCGTCGCCGCGACGGGCTTTACGCCTATCAATTGGCGGTGGTACTGGACGATGCCTGGCAAGGCATCACCGACATCGTGCGCGGCGCCGACCTGCTCGACTCCACGCCGCGCCAGCTTTATCTGCAGGAATTGCTCGGCCTGCGCCAACCGAGTTACCTGCACATTCCGTTGATCACCCAGCCCGATGGCAACAAGCTCGGCAAGTCTTACCGTTCGCCGCCGTTGACCGAAGATCAAGCTACGCCTTTGTTGTTGCGGGCCTTGCGCGCTTTGGGGCAAACGCCCGGTGCCGAACTGACCTGCGCCACGCCAAAAGAAGTGCTGGCCTGGGGCATCGAGCACTGGGATGCCAGCCTGATCCCGCGCACATTGAGCCTGCCCGAGGCGCAGCTACAGTGAACAGACTTGCAGTGGCGCCCCCATCCGTTACCATCGCCGCACTTTTTCGGGCACAGGCATAAAAAAGAGAGGCCGGGATGTACATCTATCGCTTGGTCCTGCTCCTGGTAGTGGGGATTTATCTGTTTTCCCCGGCCATCATGGATTGGTGGATCGACGCCACTGGCGCCTGGTATCGCCCTTATCTGCTCTGGCTGATCCTGATTGTCGTGACCTTCATCCTGCAGAGCCAAAAAGATGCCGATGAGCTTTAGCCTGACCCAGATGATCCTGATCAGCGCCGCGTACCTGGCGGTGCTGTTCGGCGTGGCCTGGATCAGTGAACGGGGCATGATCCCCCGGGCGATCATTCGTCACCCGCTCACCTACACCCTGTCGCTGGGCGTCTATGCCAGTGCCTGGGCGTTTTACGGCACTGTAGGCCTGGCTTATCAATACGGCTATGGCTTCCTGTCCAGCTATCTGGGGGTTTCCGGAGCATTCCTGCTGGCGCCGGTGTTGCTCTACCCGATTCTCAAGATCACCCGCACCTATCAGCTGTCGTCCCTGGCGGACCTGTTCGCGTTCCGCTTCCGCAGCACTTGGGCGGGTGCGCTGACCACGATTTTCATGCTGATCGGCGTCCTGCCGTTACTGGCCTTGCAGATTCAGGCGGTGGCCGACTCGATCGGCATCCTCACACGCGAGCCGGTTCAGCATCGCGTCGCCCTGAGCTTCTGCGCCCTGATTACCCTGTTCACGATTTTCTTCGGCTCCCGGCATATCGCCACCCGCGAGAAGCATGAAGGGCTGGTGTTCGCGATCGCCTTCGAATCGGTGATCAAGCTGGTCGCCCTCGGCGGCGTCGGCCTGTATGCGCTCTACGGCGTATTCGACGGCCCGCAACAGCTGGAGCTGTGGCTGCTGCAAAACCAGACCGCCCTCGCCGCCCTGCACACGCCACTGCAGGAAGGCCCGTGGCGCACACTGCTGCTGGTGTTTTTCGCCTCGGCGATCGTGATGCCGCACATGTATCACATGACCTTTACCGAGAATCTCAATCCGCGCGCGCTGGTCAGCGCCAGCTGGGGCCTGCCGTTGTTCCTGCTGTTGATGAGCCTGGCGGTGCCGCTGATTCTCTGGGCGGGGCTGAAACTGGGCGCTACCACCAACCCGGAATACTTCACCCTCGGCATCGGTATCGCCGCCAACAGCGAAGCGCTGGCGCTACTGGCCTACATCGGCGGACTGTCCGCTGCCAGTGGATTGATCATCGTCACCACCCTGGCGTTGTCGGGCATGGCGCTGAACCACCTGGTCCTGCCGCTTTACCAGCCACCGGCTGAAGGCAACATCTACCGTTGGTTGAAATGGACACGCCGGGCACTGATCGTCGCGATCATCATGGCCGGTTACGGTTTCTACCTGTTGCTGGGCGCAGAGCAGGACCTGGCTAACCTCGGCATCGTCGCGTTCGTGGCCACCCTGCAATTTCTGCCGGGCGTGCTCTCGGTCCTGTACTGGCCGACCGCCAACCGCCGCGGCTTCATCGCGGGTCTCTTGGCGGGGATCCTGGTCTGGCTGGTGACCATGTTGCTGCCGCTGGTGGGCAATCTGCAGGGTTTCTATATTCCGCTGCTGAACATGATTTACGTGCTGGACGACACCAGTTGGCACATGGCGGCAATCGCCTCGCTGGCCGCCAACGTGCTGATGTTCACCCTGATCTCGCTGTTCACCAACGCCAGCACCGAGGAAGCCAGCGCCGCCGAAGCCTGCGCCGTGGACAATGTGCGTCGCCCGCAACGCCGCGAACTGCACGCCGCCTCGCCTCAGGAGTTCGCCACTCAACTGGCAAAACCCCTGGGTGCCAAGGCTGCACAAAAAGAAGTCGAACAGGCCCTGCGTGATCTCTACCTGCCATTCGATGAACGCCGCCCGTATGCCCTGCGCCGCCTGCGTGACCGTATCGAGGCCAACCTCTCCGGCCTGATGGGGCCGAGCGTGGCCCAGGACATGGTCGAAACCTTCCTGCCCTACAAGGCCGGCGGCGAGAACTATGTCACCGAAGACATCCACTTCATTGAAAGCCGTCTTGAGGATTATCACTCGCGCCTGACCGGCCTGGCCGCCGAACTCGACGCCCTGCGCCGTTACCACCGCCAGACCTTGCAGGAACTGCCGATGGGCGTCTGCTCCTTGGCCAAGGATCAGGAAATCCTCATGTGGAACAAGGCCATGGAGGAACTGACCGGAATCGCCGCGCAGCGCGTGGTCGGTTCGCGCCTGAGCACCATTGCCGATCCATGGAGAGCGCTGCTGCAAGGCTTCATCAACGTTCCGGACGAGCACTTGCACAAGCAGCACCTGGCCCTCGACGGCCAGACCCGCTGGCTGAACCTGCACAAAGCGGCGATCGACGAACCGCTCGCCCCCGGCAACAGTGGCCTGGTACTGCTGGTGGAAGACCTCACCGAAACCCAGATGCTCGAAGACAAACTGGTGCATTCCGAGCGCCTGGCCAGCATCGGCCGCCTCGCCGCCGGTGTGGCCCATGAAATCGGCAACCCGATCACCGGTATCGCCTGTCTGGCGCAGAACCTGCGCGAAGAGCGTGAAGAGGATGGCGAACTGACAGAAATCAGCGGGCAGATCCTCGAACAGACCAAACGCGTCTCGCGCATCGTGCAATCGCTGATGAGCTTCGCCCATGCCGGCAGTCATCAGCACAGCGATGAAGCCGTTTGTCTGGCGGAAGTGGCCCAGGACGCCATTGGCCTGCTGGCCCTGAACCGACGCAATTTCGAAGTGCAGTTCTATAACCTGTGCGACCCCGAACACTGGGTCGAAGGTGACCCGCAGCGGCTCGCCCAGGTACTGATCAATCTGCTCTCAAACGCCCGTGACGCCTCGCCTGCGGGCAGTGCCGTGCGGGTCAAGAGCGAAGCCGGCGAACACACGGTCGACCTGATCGTGGAGGACGAAGGCAGCGGGATTCCAGCGAGCATCATGGACCGATTGTTCGAACCCTTCTTTACCACCAAGGACCCTGGCGAAGGCACCGGTCTGGGCCTTGCACTGGTCTATTCCATCGTTGAAGAGCATTATGGACAAATCACCATCGACAGCCCGGCTGATGTTCAGAGCCAGCGCGGCACCCGAATTCGGGTGACATTACCGCGTCATGTCGAAGCGACGTCCGCTGTGAACTGAGACCGTCGAGAGTATCGAATCAATGCCGCACATTTTGATCGTCGAAGACGAAACCATTATCCGCTCTGCCTTGCGCCGCCTCCTGGAACGCAATCAGTACCAGGTCAGCGAAGCCGGATCCGTGCAGGAAGCACAAGAACGTTTCACCATTACCACGTTCGACCTGATTGTCAGTGACCTGCGTCTGCCGGGCGCACCGGGCACCGAATTGATCAAACTCGGCCAGGGTACGCCTGTGCTGATCATGACCAGCTACGCCAGCCTGCGCTCGGCAGTTGATTCGATGAAGATGGGCGCGGTGGATTACATCGCCAAGCCTTTCGATCACGATGAAATGCTCCAGGCGGTCGCACGCATCCTGCGCGATCGCCAGACGCTGCAAGCCAGCGGCGAACCATTGGTGGCCGGCAAAGCCGCCAATGGTGCGGCCAAATCGGGCACCGACAACAGCAACGGCGAGATCGGCATCATTGGCTCCTGCCCACCGATGCAGGACCTTTACGGCAAGATCCGCAAAGTCGCTCCTACCGATTCCAACGTGCTGATCCAGGGTGAATCCGGTACCGGTAAGGAACTGGTGGCCCGCGCCCTGCACAACCTGTCCAAACGCGCCAAGGCGCCGATGATTTCGGTGAACTGCGCGGCCATTCCGGAAAGCCTGATCGAGTCCGAGCTGTTCGGCCACGAAAAAGGCGCGTTTACCGGTGCCAGCGCCGGGCGTGCCGGTCTGGTGGAGGCGGCGGACGGCGGCACCCTGTTCCTCGACGAAATCGGCGAACTGCCTCTCGAAGCCCAGGCGCGTCTGCTGCGGGTACTGCAGGAAGGCGAAATTCGCCGGGTTGGCTCGGTCCAGTCGCAGAAGGTCGATGTGCGCCTGATCGCCGCGACCCACCGTGACCTCAAGAACCTGGCGAAGATCGGCCAGTTCCGTGAAGACTTGTACTACCGCCTCCACGTGATCGCGTTGAAACTGCCGGCCCTGCGCGAGCGTGGTGCCGACGTCAACGAAATCGCCAATGCGTTCCTGGCGCGTCAGAGCGCGCGGATCAACCGCACCGATCTGAAATTCGCCCCCGACGCCGAACAAGCCATTCGCCATTACTCATGGCCGGGTAACGTTCGTGAATTGGAAAACGCTGTCGAGCGCGCGGTAATCCTGTGCGAGAGCCCGGAGATTTCCGCCGAGCTTTTGGGCATCGACATCGAACTGGGCGATCTGGAAGACGACGAGTTCATCGGCCTGGCCCCGCAACAGGGCTCCAGCAGCGCTGCCAACAGCAATCATGAGCCGACCGAGGACCTGTCACTGGAAGACTATTTCCAGCACTTCGTACTCGAGCACCAGGACCACATGACCGAAACCGAACTGGCCCGCAAGCTTGGGGTCAGCCGCAAATGCCTGTGGGAACGCCGTCAGCGCCTGGGCATTCCGCGGCGCAAGACGGGTGTAGCCAGCGAGAGCTGAACCACAGCTGTCTGATGTGCGGGTAACACGCGATTTTGTGAAAAAACTGTTACCTCAGATTTTTCACGTAACAGAAGCCGGGGTTTACGGTAACGAAACCCCGGCTTTTTTTCGCCCTCGAAAACCTGCCACACACGCCCAACCCCTTGTTTTACTGGGGTTTGCAAAAGTTGGCACGCACCCTGCTATATGTTTGGTACAAGAACAATAACAAGCAACGTACAAGACAATAAAAATAAGACGAATCGACTCACGCACAATAAAAACAAGACGGCGAGAGGCGCAGCTAACTGATTCTTTTGGAGAGGCGTTGTATTTGGGGCTTGCCCCACGACCAGGCCGAGAACAACAAAAAACTGTCTTAAGACAGAGCCTGTACTGGTTGGATCGAAAGATCACTGCAATTCAGCGACCAAAGCAATCCGTTTGCTCTTGGCTCCCGATTGGGAGGGTCATGAAGGAAAAGCTTCATGGCGTGGGCACTTAACAAAAACAAAAAGCCCGAAACCAATAACAAAAATAGAGCATGCAACTACTTCTTGGGGAGCTTCGGCTCCCCTTGTAGTTTCTGTCTTGCCGGCAAATCCGGTTCCCCGCGTCATCATTCGCGTCCATCGCGATCAAGCTCGCTCCTGCACAGGGGCAGCTCATATTTTCTGCGTCCTACACCATCCCCCGACTAAATGCTAGAATCCCCGCCCATCATGCGGTCAATTCTTCGTTTTGGCCGAACATTCCTTCAAACAGTGCATCCCATGCTGAAGAAGCTGTTCCAGTCATTCCGTCCCCCCGTGCGTCGCACGCAACACATTCGCAGCACGCCTGAAGTGCTCAACAGCGGCCAACATTCGCTGCAAAAGGCGCAATTCAGCCGTTACGCGGTGAATATCGTCGAACGCCTGCAAGGTGCCGGTTACCAGGCCTATCTGGTCGGCGGTTGCGTGCGCGACATGCTGCTGGGCATTACCCCGAAAGATTTCGACGTCGCCACCAGCGCCACTCCCGAGCAGGTCCGCGCCGAATTCCGCAATGCGCGAATCATCGGCCGTCGCTTCAAGCTGGTGCACATCCACTTTGGCCGCGAAATCATCGAAGTCGCGACCTTCCGGGCCAATCACCCGCAAAACGAAGAGGACGAAGACAGCAACCAGTCTTCTCGCAACGAGAGCGGGCGCATTCTGCGCGACAACGTCTATGGCACCCTGGAGGAAGACGCTCAACGTCGCGACTTCACCATCAACGCCCTGTATTACGATCCGGTTAGCGAGCGCATCCTGGACTACGCCAATGGCGTGCACGACATTCGCAATCACCTGATCCGCCTGATCGGCGATCCGAAACAACGCTACCAGGAAGACCCGGTGCGCATGCTGCGAGCCGTGCGTTTTGCGGCCAAGCTGAACTTCGGCATCGAAAAGCACAGCGCCCTGCCGATTCGCGAGCTGGCGCCGATGCTGCGGGAAATCCCGGCGGCGCGTCTGTTCGAAGAAGTGCTCAAGTTGTTCCTCTCGGGTTACGCCGCGGACACCTTCGAAATGCTGGTTGACCTGCAACTGTTCGATCCGCTGTTCCCGGCCAGTACCGAGGCCCTGGAGCACAACCCGACCTACACCCACACCCTGATCAGTGAAGCGCTGATCAACACTGACCTGCGCATCAAGCAGAACAAGCCGGTCACACCGGCGTTCCTGTTTGCCGCCTTGCTGTGGCCTGCCCTGCCGGCGCGCGTACTGCGCCTGCAGGATCGCGGCATGCCGCCGATTCCTGCGATGCAGGAAGCGGCGCACGAGCTGATTGCCGAACAGTGCCAGCGCATCGCGATTCCAAAACGCTTCACCATGCCGATCCGCGAGATCTGGGACATGCAGGAGCGCCTGCCACGCCGCAGCGGCAAACGTGCCGACCTGCTGCTGGACAACCCGCGCTTCCGTGCTGGCTACGACTTCCTGCTGCTGCGCGAAAGCGCGGGCGAACAGACCGATGGCCTGGGCGAATGGTGGACGGATTATCAGGACGCCAACGAAAGCGAACGCCGCGACATGATTCGCGACCTCAGCGGCAAGGATGAAGGCACCGGCGCGCCACGCAAGCGTCGCCGCAGCGGCGGCTCCAAGCGCAAACGCGCAGCGGGCGTATCGGGTAGCGGCGAGTAATCCATGGAACGCATCTACATTGGCATGGGCAGCAATTTGGCTGAACCTGCCGAACAGCTGCGCAGCGCCGTTACCGCGCTGGCGCAGCTGCCGCAAACGCAATTGGTGGGGGTTTCGGCCTTCTATCAAAGCGACTCGCTGCTGCCCGGCCAACCGCGTTACACCAACGCGGTCGCCGCCCTCGACAGCAGCCTCGCGCCGCTGGAGCTGCTCGATGCGCTGCAAGCCATCGAGAACGGACAGGGCCGCGAGCGTCTCGAGCGCTGGGGCCCGCGTACTCTGGACCTGGACATCCTGCTGTTCGGTGATCGCCTGATCGACGAGCCGCGGCTCAAGGTCCCGCACTATCACATGCAGGAACGCGCCTTCGTTCTGTATCCCCTGGCTGAACTGGCACCTGCTGATCTGCGCCTGGCCGATGGCCGCACCCTCGCGGACCTGCTCGCTGCCTGCCCGTTCGTCGGCCTGGAACGCTTGCCCCAAGCCTGATCAAAACCCCTTGTAGGAGCGAGCTTGCTCGCGATGGCGGCGTATCAGTCAACAATGTTGCTGTATGTCACTCCGCTATCGCGAGCAAGCTCGCTCCTACAGTGGCTTGCGCCATTTCCTACAGAATCTGCTGAATCGCATCAGTCCCCTTCGGTAACACCCCCGACGTAACAATGCGGTAACACACGCAATTGACTTCCCGGGTTCTCCTCACGACTATAGGCGTCCCGCTGCCGTCAACACGGCACTAAAAGGGCGCAATCCAGGCCTTATAAGCACGACAAAAGACCGTGCGCCTGAGTAGATGACGAATCACGCGCGTTACTCGCAGTAGTTTCCAGAGCGCCTGAACGAGGATTTTTTGACATGCCAGCCATCACCCTGACCACGCTCCAGAGCCTCAAGCAGAAAGGTGAAAAGATCACCATGCTGACCTGCTATGACGCGACCTTCGCCCACGCCTGCAACCAGGCTGGCGTCGAAGTGCTGCTGGTGGGCGACTCCCTCGGCATGGTTCTGCAAGGCCACGACAGCACCCTGCCGGTCACCACCGCCGAAATGGCGTACCACGTAGCAGCGGTCAAGCGCGGTAACACCGATGCGCTGATCCTCGCCGACCTGCCCTTCATGGCCTACGCCACCACTGAACAAGCCATGACCAACAGCGCCCTGTTGATGCAGGCCGGTGCGCACATGATCAAGGTCGAAGGTGCGTTGTGGCTGGCCGATTCGATTCGCCTGCTGGCCGAGCGCGGTGTCCCGGTGTGCGCGCACCTGGGTCTGACGCCGCAAGCGGTGAACATCCTCGGCGGCTACAAGGTCCAGGGCCGTAACGAAAACCAGGCCCGCCAGATGCGCGCCGACGCGATTTCCCTGGAACAGGCCGGCGCTGCGATGCTGCTGCTCGAGTGCGTGCCAAGCGAACTGGCCGAAGAAATCACCCAGGCGGTGAGCATTCCGGTGATCGGCATCGGTGCCGGCCATCGCACCGATGGCCAGGTACTGGTTCTGCACGACATGCTGGGCCTGTCCATTACCGGCCGCGTGCCCAAATTCGTGAAGAACTTCATGGCTGGCCAGGAAAGCATCCACGGCGCCCTGAGCGCCTACGTCACTGAAGTCAAAGCAGCGACCTTCCCAGGCATCGAACACGGATTCTCTGCATGAACACCGTAAAGACCGTACGCGAATTGCGGGCCGCCGTTGCCCGCGCCCGTAGCGAAGGCAAGCGCATCGGCTTCGTGCCGACCATGGGCAACCTGCACAGCGGGCACGTCGCGCTGATCACCAAGGCGACCCAGCGGGTCGATTTCGTGGTCGCGAGCATTTTCGTCAACCCGCTGCAGTTCGGCGCCGGCGAAGACCTCGACAAATACCCGCGCACCCTCGCCGCGGACCAGGAGAAGCTGCTCGAAGCCGGTTGCGACCTGCTGTTCGCGCCAACGGTCGAAGAAATGTACCCCGACGGCATGACCGGCCAGACCCGCGTCAGCGTCCCGCAATTGTCCGAAGGCCTGTGCGGTGCCAGCCGTCCGGGGCACTTCGAAGGCGTGGCGACCGTGGTCAGCAAGCTGTTCAACATGGTCCAGCCGGACCTGGCGATTTTCGGCCAGAAAGACTTCCAGCAACTGGCGGTCATCCGCGCCCTGGTGCATGACCTGAACATGCCGATCCAGATCATCGGCGAGCCGACCGTTCGCGCCGCCGACGGCCTGGCGCTGTCGTCGCGCAACGGCTTCCTCAGCGAAGAGCAGCGCGCCACCGCGCCTGTGGTCTATCGCACCCTGAGCCAGATTGCCGAGGCGATCAAACAGGGCGATCGGGATTTCCCGGCGCTGATCACCGCGCAGATCAAACAGCTCGAAGCGGCTGGCCTGCGTCCCGACTACCTGGAAATCCGTCACGCCCTGACGTTGCGTCCGGCAACGGCAGAAGATCGCGACTTGGTGATCCTGGTGGCGGCATTCCTCGGCACCACGCGGTTGATCGACAACCTGCACCTGAACCTCGATACCCCCGCCTGAACAAAAGTACCTGTGGAAGCGGGCTTGCTCGCGAATACGGAGTGTCATTCAACCTCACCGTTGATTGACTTACCGCATTCGCGAGCAAGCCCGCTCCCACAAGTAATCTCCTGCCGTTGAAGTCCAGATGGCCTGATCCGAGCCTGCCTTGGCCGTTTGTCGGACCGTTTCTAACCTGGATGTTAAAAAAGTACCGGAAACGGGTCAGACAAAGTCAAGACAGATCACTTCGCGGGGTTTACTGTAGTCGCCCTGCGCCATGAAATCGTGTCGACGCAGGCGACCGGGACGCCCACCCACAGCGCTCCGGGATTTTTCGTGTTCAAAAGGCCGTTCAAGTAATAAGGAAACCCGCAGCGATGGCGTACTACCGCACTCCTCATGACGTTACCGCTCTGCCCGCCTGGCAGGCGTTGAATGACCACCGCCAAGCCATGCAGGATTTCAGCATGCGCGAGGCCTTCAATGCCGATCCGCAGCGTTTCACTCAATTCACTCTCAGCAGCTGCGGCCTGTTTCTCGACTATTCGAAGAACCTGATCAATGCCCAGACCCGCGATCTGCTGGTAGGTCTGGCCAACGAAGTCGACCTCAAGGGTGCGATCAAATCGCTGTTCGACGGCGAGATCGTCAACGCCTCCGAAGGTCGCCCTGCCCTGCACACCGCGCTGCGCCGTCCGGTCGGCGACAAGCTGTCGGTCAACGGCGTCAACGTGATGCCGGAAGTGCACAAGGTACTGAACCAGATGACCGACCTGGTGGGCCGCATCCACGACGGTCTGTGGCGCGGTTACACCGAGAAGCCGATCACCGACGTGGTGAACATCGGCATCGGTGGCTCGTTCCTCGGCCCTGAGCTCGTGTCCGAAGCCCTGCTGGCCTACGCCCATAAAGGCGTGCGCTGCCACTATCTGGCGAACATCGACGGCAGCGAATTCCACGAGCTGGCCATGAAATTGCGCGCCGAGACCACGCTGTTCATCGTCTCGTCGAAATCCTTCAACACCCTCGAAACCTTGAAGAACGCCCAAGCCGCCCGTGCCTGGTACCTGGCCCAGGGTGGTTCGGAAGTCGAGCTGCACCGTCACTTCATCGCGGTCTCGAGCAACAACGCCGCGGCCGTTGCGTTCGGTATCCGTGAAGAGAATATTTTCCCGATGTGGGATTGGGTCGGCGGGCGTTACTCGCTGTGGTCGGCCATCGGCCTGCCAATCGCCCTGGCCATCGGCATGTCGAACTTCAAGGAACTGCTGTCCGGTGCCTATACCATGGACCAGCACTTCCAGAGCGCCCCGTTCGAACAGAACATGCCGGTGCTGCTGGCGCTGCTCGGCGTCTGGTACGGCAACTTCTGGGGCGCGCAAAGCCACGCGATCCTGCCGTACGACCACTACCTGCGTAACATCACCAAGCACCTGCAGCAGCTGGACATGGAATCCAACGGCAAGAGCGTGCGTCAGGACGGCAAGCCGGTTTCCACCGACACAGGACCCGTGATCTGGGGCGGCGTGGGCTGCAACGGTCAGCACGCCTATCACCAGTTGCTGCACCAGGGCACCCAAATGATCCCGGCCGACTTCATCGTGCCGATCGTCAGCTTCAACCCGGTAGCCGACCACCACCAGTGGCTGTACGCCAACTGCCTGTCGCAGAGCCAGGCGCTGATGCTGGGCAAGACCCTGGCCGAAGCCGAGACCGAACTGCGCGACAAGGGAATGGCCGAAGCCGATGTGCAGAAACTCGCACCGCACAAGGTGATTCCGGGCAACCGTCCGAGCAACACTCTGGTGGTCGAGCGCATCAGCCCGCGCCGTCTGGGCGCGCTCGTCGCCATGTACGAACACAAGGTCTTCGTGCAAAGCGTGATCTGGGGCATCAACGCCTTCGATCAGTGGGGCGTGGAACTGGGCAAGGAATTGGGCAAGGGCGTGTACAACCGCCTCGTCGGCAGCGAGGAAACCGAAGCTGAAGACCCGTCCACTCAGGGGCTGATCAATTACTTCCGCGGGCGTCATCGCGGGTAATCCCCCAACCCCGTAGGAGCGAAGCTTGCTCGCGAATCAGACGATGCGGTGTATCAGGTACACCGCGTCATCGTTCTTCGCGAGCAAGCTTCGCTCCTACGAGGGTCGCACGGCTCCCCTCTTGAACCAGCCGGGCACTCGGCGCATCTTTATTACCTGTTGACCACAACAAGAATAAGGAACCGTCATGTTCGATATCAGCACGTTCCCCAAAGCCGATGCCGTCCGCCGGGCTGCACAATTGAGTCAAGACGACTACCACCGCCTGTACCGCGAATCCATCGAACACCCCAGCCAGTTCTGGTCCGAACAGGCCACCCGATTCCTCGACTGGATCGCCCCCTGGGACACTGTCCAGCGCTATGACCTGAAAACCGGTGACGCCAGCTGGTTTGCCGGGGCCAAGTTGAATGTCAGCTACAACTGCATCGACCGGCACCTGGAAACACGCGGCGATCAGGTCGCCATTGTCTGGGAAGGCGACGATCCCGCCGACTCCTCCCAAATCACCTACAAACAACTGCATCAGAACGTCTGCCGCCTGGCCAACGTGCTCAAAAGCCGTGGCGTGAAGAAAGGCGATCGGGTGTGCATCTACATGCCGATGATTCCCGAAGCGGCCTACGCCATGCTCGCCTGCTCGCGTATCGGTGCGGTGCATTCGGTGGTATTCGGTGGTTTCTCCCCTGACTCCCTGCGCGACCGCATTCTCGATGCCGATTGCCGCACCGTGATCACCGCCGATGAAGGCGTGCGCGGCGGCAAATCCGTCCCGCTCAAGCAAAACGTCGACAAGGCCCTGCAAAGTTGCCCGAACGTCAGCACCGTGGTCGTGGTCGAGCGCACCAAAAATCAGGTGAACTGGGTCGAAGGCCGGGACATCTGGTATCACCAGGCCCTGCGCGAGGTGAGCGACGACTGCCCGCCCGAACCGATGGACGCCGAAGATCCACTATTCATCCTCTACACCTCCGGCAGCACCGGCAAACCCAAGGGCGTGCTGCACACCACTGCCGGATATCTGCTGCAAGCGGCAATGACCTTCAAGTACTGGCTGGACTACCGCGACGGTGAAGTCTTCTGGTGCACCGCCGACGTCGGCTGGGTCACCGGCCACAGCTACATCGTCTACGGCCCGCTGGCCAACGGCGCCACGACGCTAATTTTCGAAGGCGTACCGAGCTATCCCAGCGTCTCGCGCTTCTGGCAGGTCATCGACAAGCACAAGGTGAATATTTTCTACACTGCCCCCACCGCCCTGCGCGCCCTGATGCGTGAAGGCCCGGAGCCGCTGAAGGGCACCTCCCGCGCCAGCGTCAGACTGCTCGGCACCGTGGGTGAGCCGATCAACCCGGAAGCCTGGGAATGGTATTTCCACACGGTCGGCGAAGAGCGTTGCCCAATCGTAGATACCTGGTGGCAGACCGAAACTGGCGGCATCATGCTCAGCCCGCTGGTCAGCGCCCAGCGGATCAAACCCGGCTGCGCCACAAAACCCATGTTCGGCGTGCAACCGGTGCTGCTCGACGAACAAGGCAAGGAAATCAAAGGCGCCGGCAGCGGCGTGCTGGCGATCAAATCCAGCTGGCCGGCACAGATCCGCACGGTCTACGGCGATCCGAAACGGATGGTCGACACCTATTTCAAACCCTATCCCGGCTATTACTTCACCGGCGACGGCGCACGTCGCGATGAAGACGGTGACTACTGGATCACCGGGCGTATCGACGACGTGATCAACGTCTCCGGGCACCGTATCGGCACCGCCGAAGTGGAAAGCGCCCTGGTGCTGCACGACAGCGTGGCCGAAGCGGCGGTGGTTGGTTACCCCCACGACGTCAAAGGCCAGGGCATCTATGCCTTCGTCACGCCCATGAACAGTGTCGAATTCGGCGACGATCTGAAGAAAGAACTGCTCTCGCTGGTCAGCAAGGAAATCGGCAGCTTCGCCAAACCGGACCTGATCCAGTGGGCGCCGGCCTTGCCGAAAACCCGTTCCGGCAAGATCATGCGCCGCATCCTGCGCAAGATCGCCTGCAACGAGCTGGACAGCCTGGGCGATACTTCGACCCTGGCCGACCCGAGCGTGGTGCAGGGCCTGATCGACAAGCGCCTGAATCAGTAAATCACTGAACCAGAAAAGCATGCGCGGCCTTCACCGGCCGCGTCCTCTTTGCACTACCGAGTCGCCATGGAATTCATCCGCAGCCGCATCGAAACCCAAATCATGAGTCTGACCGGCCTGTCCCTGGGCAAGCTGGATCTGGAAAATCCCAAGGGCGATCCCGGCCTCTTCGGGCCTGATTCGATCAGTTGGCAGGTGCATGGCGATTTCAGCAGCATGCTCATCGGTGGCATCAGTGCTTTGATGCTGCAGGCACTGCACCCGCTGGCCCTGGCGGGCGTGTGGGACCACTCGAATTTTCGCGAGGACATGCTCGGCCGGTTGCGGCGCACCGGGCAGTTCATTTCCGGGACCACCTTCGGTTCGAGCCGGGACGCCGACTGGCTGATCGAGAAAGTGCGCACCATTCACCTGCAGATCACCGGCACCGCGCCCGATGGCCGGCCTTACGCCGCCAGCGATCCCGAGCTATTGACCTGGGTGCATGTGGCCGAGGTCAGCAACTTTCTGGCCGCGCATCTGCGGTATCGCAATCCGCATTTATCGCCTGCCGATCAGGATCGCTATTACGCAGAGATCGCGTTGGTCGCTGAACGCTTGGGGGCTCGAGACGTTCCACGCTCGCGGCAGGAAATTACCGAGTACCTGGAACGCATCCGGCCACAATTGCTGTGTGACGAGCGCAGTCGCGAAGTGCTGCGGCTGTTGCTGAATGCTCCTTCGCCGAGTCGCCTGGCCAAGCCTTTTGGCGGGCTGATGATGCAGGCCGGGATTGATCTGTTGCCGGATTGGGCCAGCGATTTGCTCGGCGTCAGCCAGAGCCCGCTGCAGCGCAAACTGATCCGCGCCAGCGTCAACCGCAGTGCGCCGATGTTGCGCTGGGCGGTGCGCAATGGCTCGGTGCAGCGGGCGAAGCGGCGGATGGGACTTTTGACCTGACTGCCCTCCTGTGGGAGCGGGCTTGCCCGCGATGGGGGGAGGTCAGGCAACAACGATGTTGGGTGTGTCGGCCTCTTCGCGGGCAAGCCCGCTCCCACAGGGGGCTGTTCCCGCGCCAAGCTGCTAAACTCCCGCGCCAAATTCCCACCTGCAAGGCGCCCAGCATGTCTTCCTTGAATCAGGCGCTGCGCGCCGCCCTTGAACGTCGCCAGGACCTGTTGGCTGAACTGCACAGCCAGGGTACCGATTGCTATCGGCTGTTCCACGGTAGCCAGGAAGGCGCCGGCGGTCTGACCATCGACCGCTACGGTCCGCAATTGATGGTGCAGAGCTTCCACCAGACGCTGGAGCGCGACGCGCTGCTGCAACTGCACGAGATCATCAATCAGCACCTGGGCATCGACAGCCTGCTGGTCTATAACGACCGCTCCCGGGGCAACTCGCGCATCGACCGCGAAGACAGCGTCTACCGTGCCGAGGAGGCCGCCCTGCAAGACCTCGTCGGTCACGAATGGGGCCTCAATTACCGGGTGCGCGGGCGTCATGCCGGACAGGACCCGCTGCTGTTCCTCGACCTGCGCAACGCTCGCGGCTGGGTCAAGGCTCACAGCCAAAACAAAAGCGTACTCAACCTGTTCGCCTACACCTGTGGCGTCGGCCTCAGCGCCGCGGCCGGTGGCGCTCGCGAGGTGTGCAATCTGGATTTCGCCGAAGGCAACCTGGCGGTCGGTCGTGAAAACGGTGAGCTCAACCCGCAACTACCAACAATGGAATTCATCCAGTCCGACTATTTCCCGGCCATCCGCCAACTGGCCGGCCTGCCGATCAGCCAGCGTCGCGGACAAAAACTGCCGAGCTATCCACGCCTGGAACAACGCCAATATGACCTCGTGCTGCTCGACCCGCCGGCCTGGGCCAAGAGCGCGTTCGGCACCGTCGACCTGTTGCGCGACTACCAGAGCCTGCTGAAACCGGCACTGCTGGCCACCGCCGACAACGGCGTGCTGATCTGCTGCAACAACCTGGCGAAAGTCAGCATGGACGATTGGCGTGAACAGGTTTTGCGTTGCGCCGAGAAAGCCGGGCGGCCGGTGCGCGAGTGGACCGAGATGAAACCGGCGGATGACTTCCCATCGATGGATCAGCAACCACCGTTGAAAACCCTGATCCTGCAGCTCTGATTTGCGTCAGACAAATCTGAAAATTCGTTGACGGGGCTTTCACTTCGGAACCAGAAACGCGTGCCATACTCCAAGGCACTCCGATTCAGACAGATGAAGCCACGCATGTACAAAGGATTGATTCGCGCCGTCGGCGCCTTGTTGACTGCTCTGGCCCTCTACAGCCTGCTGGGCTTTCTGATTTTGCCGGGCGTCGCCCTGCGTATCGCCAATCAGCAATTGGCCAACTACGCCACGACGCCTGCGTCCTTGCAGCGAATCGAACTCAACCCGTTCAGCCTTGAAGTGACCCTTTGGGGCCTGAACATCGGCGAGCCGGGCAAGGAACAGATAGGCTTCGAACGCCTGTACGCGGATCTGAGCCTGGACAGTCTCTGGACCAAAGCCGTGCATCTGTCGGCTATCGAACTGGACAAATCCAAGACCGAGGTCGTATTTGGCAAGGACGGCAAACTCAATCTGCTCGGCCTGTTCAAACTGCCACCCAGTGATCCCACCCCGGCCGATCCTGACGCCAAGCCTTTTCCACTGCGCATAGACAGCATCAAGCTGGCGGGTGGCGGCGTACATTTTCTGGATGAACGCCCCAGCGAGCCCATCGAATTCATCTACGACAAACTCGATTTTGAACTGAAAAATCTCAGCACCCTGCCCGAAGACAGCGCCGACATGACCCTGGTGGCCGTCGGCCCCAATGGCGGGCAGATCGACTGGACCGGCAATTTCAGCCTCATTCCCCTGGCCTCCGAAGGCAAGTTGAAGCTCACCGACGGCAAGATGAAGGCTTTCTGGCCCTATGTGCGCGATGCAGTACCGCTGGTGCTCGAAGAGGGTATCGTCAGCCTGAGCACCGACTACAAGCTCAACCTGTCCAAGGAAACCGAACTGCTGCTGAGCAATGTCTCGGCCACCATCGCGCCCTTCGCCATCAAGGCCCCTGACGGTCGGCCGCTGGTGAAACTGGAGCGTCTGGAAGTCAGTGAAACCACGGTCGACCTGGCGAAACAGCAAGTCGTCGTCGGCAAGATCCGCAGCAACAAACTGGAAACCTGGGCAGCCCTGGAAGCCGATGGCCAACTCGACTGGCAGAAACTGTTCGCCAGCCAGCCGTCCAAGCCCGCCGCCAAAGTCAAAGCTGATGAGGAGCCGGCCAGCGCTCCGGCGGCGGCAGACTCACCAAAACCCGCAGCGCAACCTTCCAAGCCCTGGCAGGTGCTGCTCAACGATGTGCAACTGCGCAATTACCAGGTGCATCTTGCTGACCGCAAAGCCCAACCGGCCGTGGCCCTGGAACTGGGCCCGCTGAATCTCGACCTGCAGAAGTTCGACAGCCTCAACGGCTCGCCCTTCCAGCTCAAGCTCGATACCGGCGTGGGCAAACAGGGCAAGCTCAGCGCCGAAGGCGAGGTCAACCTGGCGCCAGTGACTGCCAGACTCAATGTGAAGACCAGCGACATCGATCTGCGTGTCGCGCAGTCCTACATAAGCCCGTTCATTCGCCTGGAGCTGCGCAGCGGCATGCTGGGCAGCGATCTGGCGGTGAATCTGAAAAGCACCGAGCCGCTGGCCCTGAGCGTTACCGGCCGCGCACAGATCGATCAGTTGCACACCCTCGACACCCTGAAGACCCGCGATTTCCTCAAATGGCAGCAGGTGGTGGTCGATGGCCTGAACTATCAGCATGGCGACAGCCTGTCGATCGACAAGATCAACCTGCTGCAGCCCTATGTACGGTTCATGATCAACGATGACCGCACCACCAACATCGACGACCTGCTGATTCCGCAACCGGCGGATTCCGGCACCAAGTCCGCTGCCGCCAAGCCTGCGAGCAAGGAAAAACCGCTGGGTATCCATATCGGCGGCATAGCCATCAATGACGGTTCGGCCAACTTCGCCGACTTCAGCCTGACGCCGAATTTCGCCACCGCCGTGCAGGAACTCAACGGCCAGATCGGCACCATCGACAGTCGTCAGGCCAAGCCGGCCAGCGTCGACGTCAAGGGCAAGGTCGATCGCTATGCACCGGTGACCATCAAGGGCGCGGTCAACCCGTTCGACCCGATGGCCAGCCTCGACATCGCCACCAGCTTCAAGCGAGTGGAACTGACCACGCTGACGCCCTACTCCGGCAAGTTCGCCGGTTATCGCATCCGCAAGGGCCGGCTCAATCTGGACCTGCACTACAAGATCACCAAGGGCCAGCTCCAGGCCGAGAACAAAGTGGTGGTCGAGCAGCTGCAGCTGGGTGAGAAGGTCGACAGTCCCGATGCCGTCAGCCTGCCGCTGAAACTGGCGATTGCCTTGCTCAAGGACGTCGACGGCAAGATTTCCATCGAGCTGCCGGTGTCCGGCGACTTGAACAATCCGCAGTTCAGCGTCATGCCGATCGTCTGGCAGACCCTGCGTAACCTGATCGTCAAGGCGGCCGCTGCGCCGTTCAAACTCATCGGCGGCCTGGTGGCTGGTGGCGGTTCGGAAGACCTGGGCACCGTGGCGTTCGCACCGGGCTCCAGCGACCTGAGCAAGGACTCCGAAGCGGCGCTGGTCAAACTGTCCAATGCCCTGAAAGAGCGCCCTGCCCTGCGCCTGGAAATCGAAGGTACCGCCGCCAAGAGCAGCGATGGTCCGCTGATTGCCGAGCAGCGTCTGGAGCGTGAGTATCAATACAACTACTACAAAATACTCCAGCGTCGCGGCGACAAGGTCCCGGCCCAAGCGTCCATGCTACAAGTGCCGGAGAGCGAAAAAGGCCCGCTGCTGGAAGGGATCTACCGCACGCGTCTGAAAACCCAGCCACCGGCCGAATGGACGGATCTGGGCAAGGAAGAACGCACGGCGAAGATGCGCGAAGGCGTGATCCAGTTCTGGAGTTCCAGCGAAGTGCTGTTGCGCCAGCTGGGCCAGGACCGCGCCAGCAGCATCAAGGATTACCTGGTGGACAAGGGCCAACTGGCTGACGATCGCGTGTACTTCATCGACGCGCAACTGGGTGAGGCGGAGAAAGACGGCAAGGTCATCACCCCCATGCATCTGGATGCCGAATGATGGGCCGGCAATTGTTGTTCGCGCTGGTGTTGGCGACATCTGCCAGCCCGGCGTTCGCGGCGGATACATTGCGCTGTGGCAGCCAACTGATCAGCGTCGGTGATCGTGCGGGGGAGGTGCTGCAGAAATGCGGCGAGCCGGTCAGTCGCGATATGTTGGGTTACAAACGCAGTGCGAATCGGCGGGAAGAGTTTCCGGTCGAGGAATGGACCTACGGACCGAAAAGCGGGATGTATCAGTTCCTGCGGTTCGAGGGTAATCGGCTGACCCAGATCACCAGCAAACGCGGCAACTGAGCCTCACAAAAAACCAAAATGTGGGAGCGGGCTTGCTCGCGAATGCGGTGTGTCAGTCGACTGTGCATTGA
>NZ_JBSVXG010000040.1:0-37149 GCF_054070595.1 Pseudomonas sp. SDO55104_S430
GGTTAGTGTTGGACCTGTGGGAGCGGGCTTGCCCGCGATGCTTTTGCAGGAGGAAAAACAAGATGCGCGTATGGATCGATGCTGACGCCTGCCCTCGGGCGGCGAAGGATCTGGTGGTGAAGTTCGCCCTCAAGCGCCAGTTCGAAGTGGTGATGGTCGCCGGCCAGCCGCAGACCAAGCCTGGGTTGGCGCTGGTCAAGCTGATCGTGGTGCCCAGCGGCCCGGATGCGGCCGACGATTATCTGGTGGAGCACGCGGTGCCCGGTGAGTTGGTGATCTGCAGCGACATTCCCCTGGCTGACCGGCTGCTGAAAAAGGGCGTCGCGGCGCTGGACCCGCGTGGCAAGGAGTTCGATGAGCGAAACATGGGCGATCGACTGGCGGTGCGTAACCTGTTCGCCGATTTGTGCGAGCAGGGCCAGGTCAGCGGAGGACCGGCGCCGTTTGGGGATCGTGAGAAGCAGGCGTTTGCCAATGCGCTGGACCGCATCCTCACCCGGCTGTCCCGCCACGCCTGAACCCCTGTAGGAGCGAGCTTGCTCGCGATGGTCGTCAACGATAACGCTGGGCACCTGACACCCAGCGGCGTTCTTGAATCCATCGCGAGCAGGCTCGCTCCCACAGGTGATGCTTTTTACGCGTCGTTTTCGTGGGTCAGTTCGAGCACGCGGTCGACCAGTTTGTTGATGCCCGACGCCGCTTCGCTGATGCTTCCGGCCAGCATGTAAGCCGGGGTGCTGACCAGTTTGCGGGCCTTGTCTTCGACGATGTCGCTCACGGCGCAATCCTTGTGGGTGGCGCCCATCTTGTTCAGCGCGGCGGCGGTGTCAGCATCGTTGCCGATGGTGCAGGTCACGCCCGGGCCGTAGATCTTCGCCGCCAGGGCCGGGGAGATGCAGATCAGGCCGACCGGCTTGCCGGCTTCGGCGAAGGCTTCGGTCAGGGCCAGAACTTCCGGTTGCACGGTGCAGCCGGTGCCTTCGATGGCGAAGTTGGACAGGTTCTTGGCCGATCCGAAACCGCCGGGAATGATCAGCGCATCGAACTCTTCGGCATCGGCTTCGCGAATATCCCGGACCTGGCCGCGGGCAATGCGCGCCGATTCCACCAGCACATTGCGCGACTCGGGCATTTCCTCACCGGTCAGGTGATTGATCACATGCAGCTGCGCGATATTCGGTGCGAAGCACTGCACCTGCGCGCCACGCTGGTCCAGGCGCAGCAGGGTTATCACGCTCTCGTAGATCTCGGCGCCGTCGTACACGCCACAACCGGAAAGGATCACTGCAACTTTTTTGCTCATGGGCTTTTCTCCAGATTCATGGCGTTAAATGTCCACTAATTTGTCACTCGTTGCCATAGGGTTATTTCGCGGCTACACCTAGCATCTGTCCTTAAAAAATTCCGTTCAGGACGCCTCATGGACTTCATTCTGTACGCGGTGCCGTTTTTCTTTGTGCTGATCGCCGTCGAACTGCTGGCCGACCGCTGGCGCGGGGTCAGCAACTATCGGGTGGCGGACGCCGTCAACAGCATCAGCACCGGCGTGCTGTCGACCACCACGGGCCTTTTGACCAAGGGCGTAGGGCTGGTGACTTATGCATTCGCGCTCAAGCATCTGGCGCTGTTCGAACTTTCCGCGAACAGCGTCTGGGTGTGGATCTTCGCCTTCGTCTTTTATGACTTCTGCTATTACTGGCTGCATCGCATGGGCCACGAGCGCAATATTCTGTGGGCCGCGCATTCGGTGCATCACCAGAGCGAGGACTACAACCTCTCCACGGCCCTGCGCCAGACCAGTACCGGTTTTCTGTTGAGCTGGATTTTCTACCTGCCGATGGCGGTGGCCGGGGTGCCGCTTTTCGTGTTCATCAGCGTTGCCGCGCTGAACCTGCTGTACCAGTTCTGGGTGCACACCCGGCACATTCCCAAGCTCGGCTGGTTCGAGTGGTTCTTCGTTACACCATCCAATCATCGTGCTCACCATGCACAGAACGCTCTCTACATGGATCGCAACTACGGCGGTGTGTTCATTATTTGGGACCGTCTGTTTGGCTCGTTCCAGGAAGAAGACGATAACGAACCGGTAATTTTCGGTGTGACCACGCCGCTGGCGAGCTGGAACCCGATCTGGGCCAATGTGCAGTTCTATGCGCAGCTGTGGGCCGATGCGCGGCGCACCGAGAGCACCTGGGACAAGCTGCGGATCTGGTTCATGCGCACCGGCTGGCGGCCGGCGGATGTGGCGGCCAAATATCCGATCCACAAACCGGACCTGAGTCAGTTCCACAAATTCGAAGTGCCGCTGGACACCCGTCAGCAGATCTACGTGCTGCTGCAGTTCTGCGTCTACATCGCTCTGGGCAGTTATCTGATGAACCTGGAGCCACAGCTGCCGGCCTCGGCCCTGGTGCTGGGCTGGGGAGCGGTGGCGTTGGGGTTGTTCGTGTTGGGCGTGGCCCTGGAGAATCGCCCGTGGGCGTTGAAACTGGAGCTGCTGCGGCTGGCATCGAACGTGCCGCTGGTCTGGCTGGCGCCGCTGGTGGGGCTATGGCCGGCAAGCGCGGTGGGCTGGGTCGGCCTGCTCAGCTACAGCCTGCTCAGCGGGATCGGTCTCTACTGCTGCAGAAACCGTTTCACTCGGCTGGCGTCTTAGGTTCACCGGAAATGGCCTGTTTGGCCTTCAGGGCTTGCTCGTCGGCATAGACCTGTTTGGCCAGACGGGCATTCTTGAAGCGACGACGAAGCCACAGGCCGACGCCGAGGATCAGCAGCGCACCCAATACCCACAGCTCGTATTTCTTGATGCTGCCGAGCATGCCTTCCAGCACCGCACCGAAGTGGTACGCGGCCGCAGCCAGTGCGGCGGCCCAGATCGCCGCGCCGATACCGTTGAGCAGCAGGTAACGTCCCGGTGGATAACCCGACAGGCCGATCGCCACCGGCATCACCGTGCGCAAACCGTAAACGAAGCGGAAACTCAGGACCCAGATGTCCGGGTGTTTGCGGATATGCTCCAGCGCCCGGTCGCCCATCATCTGCCAGCGGGGTTTGCGCGCCAGCAGCTTGCGCCCGTGCTTGCGTCCCAGGAAGTACCACAGCTGATCGCCGGCATAGCTGCCGCAGAACGCCACGACCACCACCAGGTTGATGTCCATGTATCCACGGAACGCGAGGAAGCCTGCGAGCACCAGGATGGTTTCGCCTTCGAAGAACGTGCCGAGGAACAAGGCAAAGTAGCCGAAGTCATGCAGAAATTGTTGGAGCATTGTCTGGGTGCTGGCGAAATGAACGCGCAGCCTAACCCTTCGTACACATTCAGGAAAGTGTCCAAATGTGTCTCGACGTGAACATTTCCTACAAGGACAATGGAATGCGGCTACGTGTCACAGCATGCGCACAACTGTCATGTGTTCGTCATAATGGTCGCTTATAACTGTCACGCTCGCCCGTACGCGCGGGCTCAGGAGTCTGCCGTGAGCTTTACCCCCGCCAACCGTCTGTTCCCCGCAACCCGCCTGCGCCGCAACCGTCGTGACGATTTCTCGCGTCGACTGGTCCGTGAAAACGTCCTGACCGTCGATGACCTGATTCTGCCGGTGTTCGTGCTGGACGGTGAAAACCGTCGCGAAGCGGTCGCCTCGATGCCGGGCGTGGAGCGCCTGACCATCGATCTGTTGCTGGAAGAGGCGGCCAAGTGGGTCGAGCTGGGGATTCCGGCGCTGGCGCTGTTCCCGGTGACGCCGCCGGAGCTCAAGTCGCTGGACGCCGCCGAAGCCTGGAACCCGGACGGCATCGCCCAGCGCGCCACCCGTGCCCTGCGCGCGCAATTCCCTGAGCTGGGTGTGATCACCGACGTCGCGCTGGACCCGTTCACCACCCACGGCCAGGACGGCATCCTCGACGAAGAAGGCTATGTGCAGAACGACATCACCGTCGATGCACTGGTCCGCCAGGCCCTGTCCCACGCCGAAGCCGGCGCCCAGGTGGTGGCCCCGTCGGACATGATGGACGGTCGCATCCAGGCGATCCGCGAGGCCATGGAAGTTGCCGGTCACGTCAACGTGCGGATCATGGCCTACTCGGCCAAATACGCCAGCGCCTACTACGGCCCGTTCCGCGATGCGGTCGGTTCCGCGTCGAACCTGGGCAAGGCCAACAAGGCCTCCTATCAGATGGACCCGGCCAACAGCAACGAAGCCCTGCACGAAGTGGCGGCGGACTTGTCTGAAGGTGCAGACATGGTCATGGTCAAGCCAGGCATGCCGTACCTGGACATCCTTTGCCGGGTCAAAGAAGAATTCAAAGTGCCGACTTTCGTTTATCAAGTCAGCGGCGAATACGCCATGCACATGGCGGCGATCCAGAATGGCTGGTTGAGCGAAGGGGTTATCCTCGAATCCCTGACCGCTTTTAAACGCGCAGGCGCTGATGGCATCCTGACGTACTTTGCCGTTCGCGCAGCTCAATTGTTACGAGAGCAAAAATAGCCCTCCCAGGAACATTCGATGAATACCGAAGGACTCAGTGAAGTTGCCGTACAAGACGCTCAACCCGTGGTCGAGCAAATCGCCGAAACCCCGCCGGAGCTGGAGCCCGCTCCCCCGGCGGCGGTAACCGAGGCCGCTGCGGCGGCACCGGCGGCGATTGCCGTTCCCGGCCTGGATGACAGCAGCCTGTACATCCACCGCGAGCTGTCGCAACTGCAGTTCAACATCCGCGTGCTGGAACAGGCGCTGGATGAGTCCTATCCGTTGCTGGAGCGGCTGAAGTTCCTGCTGATCTTCTCCAGCAACCTGGACGAGTTCTTCGAAATTCGTGTCGCGGGCCTCAAGAAGCAGATCACCTTCGCCCGTGAACAGGCCGGTGCCGACGGCCTGCAACCGCATCAGGCCCTGGCGCGCATCAGCGAGCTGGTGCACGGTCACGTCGACCGCCAGTACGCGATCCTCAACGACATTCTGTTGCCGGAGCTGGAAAAGCATCAGGTCCGCTTCATCCGTCGCCGCCACTGGAACACCAAGCTGAAAACCTGGGTGCGCCGGTATTTCCGCGACGAAATCGCCCCGATCATCACCCCGATCGGCCTCGACCCGACCCACCCATTCCCGTTGCTGGTGAACAAGAGCCTGAACTTTATCGTCGAGCTCGAGGGTATCGATGCCTTCGGTCGCGACTCCGGTCTGGCGATCATCCCGGCGCCGCGCCTGCTGCCGCGGATCATCAAGGTGCCGGAAGAAGTCGGCGGCGCCGGCGACAACTATGTGTTCCTGTCGTCGATGATCCACGCTCACGCCGATGATCTGTTCCAGGGCATGAAGGTGAAGGGCTGCTACCAGTTCCGCCTGACCCGAAACGCCGACCTGGCGCTGGACTCCGAAGACGTGGAAGACCTGGCACGCGCCCTGCGCGGCGAGCTGTTCTCCCGACGCTACGGTGACGCGGTGCGTCTGGAAGTGGCCGACACTTGCCCGAAACACCTGTCCGACTACCTGCTCAAGCAGTTCAATCTGAGCGAGACCGAGCTGTATCAGGTCAACGGTCCGGTGAACCTGACCCGTCTGTTCAGCATCACTGGCCTGGACAGCCAGCGCGATCTGCAGAACACGCCGTTCACTCCGCAGATTCCGAAGCTTTTGCAGAACAGCGAGAACATCTTCAGCGTGATCAGCAAGCAGGACATCCTGCTGCTGCACCCGTTCGAATCCTTTACCCCGGTAGTCGATCTGCTGCGCCAGGCCGCCAAGGACCCGCACGTATTGGCGGTGCGTCAGACCCTGTACCGCTCCGGCGCCAACTCGGAAATCGTCGACGCGCTGGTGGACGCCGCGCGTAACGGCAAGGAAGTCACCGCAGTGATCGAGCTGCGGGCGCGGTTTGACGAAGAATCCAACCTGCAACTGGCCAGCCGCCTGCAAGCGGCCGGTGCGGTGGTGATCTACGGCGTGGTCGGCTTCAAGACCCACGCCAAGATGATGCTGATCCTGCGCCGCGAAGCCGGTGAGATCGTGCGTTACGCGCACCTCGGCACAGGTAACTACCACGCCGGCAACGCCCGTCTGTACACCGACTACAGCCTGCTGACCTCCGATGATGCGCTGTGCGAGGACGTCGGCAAGCTGTTCAGCCAGTTGATCGGCATGGGTAAAACGTTGCGCATGAAGAAACTGCTGCATGCGCCGTTCACCCTGAAGAAGGGCATGCTCGACATGATTGCCCGGGAAACCCAGTTCGCCCTCGACGGCAAGCCGGCGCACATCATCGCCAAGTTCAACTCGCTGACCGATCCAAAGATCATCCGCGCGCTGTACAAAGCCAGCCAGTCGGGCGTGCGTATCGATCTGGTGGTGCGCGGCATGTGCTGCCTGCGTCCGGGCATCGCCGGGGTTTCCCACAACATCCACGTGCGCTCGATCATCGGCCGCTTCCTGGAACACACCCGGGTCTTCTACTTCCTCAACGGCGGCGAAGAGCAGATGTTCCTCTCCAGTGCCGACTGGATGGAGCGAAACCTCGACAAGCGCGTCGAGACCTGCTTCCCGGTGGAAGGCAAGAAACTGATCATGCGGGTGAAGAAGGAGTTGGAGTTGTATCTGACCGACAATACCCACAGCTGGAGCCTGCAATCGGACGGCCGCTACATCCGCAACACGCCGACCGGTAACCAGAACCCGCGCAGTGCTCAGGCGACGTTGCTGGAGCGCCTTGGCAGCCCCATCCTGCCGGTGAGCAGCTGATGTTCGAGTAACAAAAAAGGCGATCCCGAAAGGATCGCCTTTTTTCTGTGGGAGCGAGCCTGCTCGCGATGGACGTTAATGATGACGCTGGCAACCTGAAGGAACGCGTTGCCTGATGCTCTATCGCGAGCAGGCTCGCTCCCACAATTCAGCCCACGGACGCGGGCAGGATCGGGTGTATCAGCGCACGGTCAGAACGATATCCACCCGAGTCAGCCATTCCGCCTCGATCTCGAAATCAGCCTGGGTCAGTTGGTTGTCTTCCAGCCATTTCTTCGGGAACACCACTTCCAGATGGTTGCCGTTGGCGTTCAGCTCCACCTGAGGCATCTGCTGGGTGCCGCGGATGTGGTGGAACAGGATCGCGAAGCGCAGCAGCACGCACAGGCGAATCAGCTTGATGCCTTCATCGCCGAAGTCGGCGAAGCGGTCTTTGGGAATGTTGCGGCGGTGGCCGCGTACCAGCAGCGCGAGCATCAACTGGTCTTCGCGAGAGAAACCGGCCAGGTCCGAGTGTTCGATCAGGTAAGCGCCGTGTTTGTGGTACTGGTAGTGGGCGATATCCAGGCCCACTTCATGGACCTTGGCCGCCCAGCCGAGCAGTTCGCGCCAGACGCCGTCTTCCAGGTCCCAGTCCTTGGCCACTTGATCGAAGGCATGCAACGCCTTGCGTTCGACCCGCACGGCCTGTTCCAGGTCGACATGGTAGCGCTCCATCAGCGAGGTCAGGGTGCGTTCGCGCACGTCTTCGTGATGATGGCGGCCCAGGAGGTCATAGAGCACGCCTTCACGCAGCGCGCCTTCGCAGTGATCCATGCGTTGCAGTTCGAGGGAGTCGAAGATGGCTTCGAGAATCGCCAGGCCCGCGGGGAAAATCGCGCGGCGGTCCGGCTTGACGCCTTCGAAGTCGATTTTCTCGACATCGCCCAGCTTGATCAGCTTGCGCTTGAGCCAGGCCAGGCCTTCGGCGTTGACTTCACCGGAACCGTGACCGCCGGCCTTCAGCGCCAGGCCGATGGCGCGGATGGTGCCCGAGGAGCCGATGGCTTCATCCCAGGTCAGGCGGTGCAGGGCGTGTTCGATGCTCATGATCTCCAGCCGCGCCGCCGTGTACGCCTGGGCGTAGCGGGCCGGGGTGATCTTGCCGTCCTTGAAGTAGCGCTGGGTGAAGCTCACGCAGCCCATTTGCAGGCTTTCGCGCAGCAGCGGTTCGAAGCGCTGGCCGATGATGAATTCGGTACTGCCGCCGCCGATGTCGGCGACCAGGCGCTTGCCCGGCGTGTCGGCGAGGGTGTGGGACACGCCGAGATAGATCAGACGCGCTTCTTCACGACCGGAGATGACTTCCACCGGGTGGCCGAGGATCTCTTCGGCGCGGTGGATGAATTGAGCGCGGTTGCGGGCCTCACGCAGGGCGTTGGTGCCCACGATCCGCACGGCGCCCAGCGGCATACCGTTGATCAGCTGGGCGAAGCGCTTGAGGCAATCGAGCCCGCGCTGCATGGATTCTTCGCTCAGACGACGCTCTTCGTCGATGCCGGCGGCCAGTTGAACCTTTTCCCCGAGGCGTTCGAGAATGCGGATTTCTCCGTTCTGGGCCTTGGCCACGACCATATGGAAACTGTTGGAGCCCAGGTCGATTGCGGCGATCAGGGACAGATTCTTGGCTTGGGAATGGGGCATGGTCAGGGTCTCGGTCGATAACCCCGACATCGTGCCACGATCAACGGCTGGCGCCAACGCGCAGTGTTCAAAGCCTTGATCCAGCACAGCAAGCAAGCGACCACTAATATGCGTTCGACGCAAAACCTGTGGGAGCGGGCTTGCCCGCGAAGGCGGCCTTCAAGGCACTGAAAGTCTGTCAGCCCGCCGCTTCGACCGTCCCGATGAAATTCGCCAGCTCCGCCGTCTGCGGATTGGCAAACAGCACCTTCGGATCCCCCACCTCATGCACCAGACCCTGGTGCATGAACACCAGTTTGTCCCCTACCTCCCGGGCGAAGCGCATTTCGTGGGTGACCATGATCAGCGTCATGCCTTCTTTGGCCAATTGCCGGACCACGCTCAGCACTTCATTCACCAGTTCCGGATCGAGCGCCGAAGTGATTTCATCGCACAACAGCACCTTGGGCGACATCGCCAGCGCACGGGCAATCGCCACACGCTGTTGCTGCCCGCCGGACAGGCGATCCGGGAAAGCATCGAACTTTTCTCCCAGCCCGACCCGCTCCAGCATCTCGCGCGCCAACTGCGCCGCCTTGGCCTTGGGCACTTTCTGCACCACCTGCGGGGCGAGCATCACATTCTCGCCAACGGTCAGATGCGGGAACAGATTGAATTGCTGGAACACCATGCCGACCTTCTGCCGCAGGCTGCGCAGATCGGCGCGAGCGGCGTCGAGGTATTCGCCGTCGACCTCGATGACGCCGTCGTTGATCGACTCCAGACCATTGAGCGTGCGCAGCAAGGTCGACTTGCCCGAGCCGCTGCGTCCGATGATCGCGACCACCTGGCCTTGATCGACACTCAGGTCGATGCCTTTGAGTACATGGTGATCGCCGTAATATTTATGCAGGGCGGAAATTCTAAGCAGAGGCATGCAGTCTCCTTTCCAGGTAGCGCGCACTGAGGGACAAGGGGTAGCAGAGCAGGAAGTAACCGAGGGCGACCAGGCCGTAGACCATGAAGGGTTCGAAGGTTGCATTGGCGAGCATGCCGCCGGTTTTGGTCAGCTCGGTGAAACCGATGATCGAGGTGACGGCGGTGCCTTTGACCACCTGTACCGAGAACCCCACGGTTGGCGCGATCGCGATGCGCAAGGCTTGCGGCAGAATCACGTAGCGCAATTGCTCAAACGGATTGAGCGCCAGGCTCGACGAAGCTTCCCACTGGCCATTGGGTATGGACTCGACGCAGCCGCGCCAGATTTCCGCCAGATAGGCACTGGTGAACAGCGTGAGGGCTATGGCCGCCGCCGCCCACGGAGAAATCTCCAACCCGGCCAGCGACACGCCAAAGAACACCAGGAACAACTGCATCAGCAATGGCGTGCCCTGAAACAGCTCGATGTAGGTGCGGGAAAAGCTGCGTGGCAAAGATTTCCTGGAAATGCGCATGACCATGATCAGCAGACCGATCAGTCCACCACCTATGAACGCCACCAGCGACAGTGCCAGCGTCCATTGCAGGCCGGTGAGGAGATTGCGCAGGATGTCCCAAAGGGTGAAATCGCTCATCGCGCGCTCTCCGCACTGTTTCTTGCTATGAATCGCTGGCCGATCCAGTTGAGCAACTGGCGGATCAGCAATGCCATGCACAGGTAAAGCAGCGTCGTCAGTGCGTAAGTCTCAAAGGCGCGGAAGTTGCGCGATTGAATGAAGTTGGCCGCGAAACTCAACTCTTCGGTGGCAATCTGGGAGCACACCGCCGAACCGAGCATGACGATGATGATCTGGCTGCTCAGCGCCGGCCAGACCTTGCTCAGTGCGGGCAGCAGAACGACATGGCGAAAGGCTTCGAAGCGAGTCATCGCCAGTGCGGCGGCGGCTTCCAGTTGGCCGCGGGGAATCGCCTGGATGCCGGCGCGGATGATTTCGGTCGAATAGGCGCCCAGATTGATCACCATCGCCAGCACCGCCGCCTGCCATTCGGATATCTGCACACCCAGGGACGGCAGGCCGAAGAAGATGAAGAATAATTGCACCAGAAATGGCGTATTGCGGATCAACTCGACATAGACGCCGAATATTCCGGAAAACGGGCGGATATTCCACGCCCGCACCAGCGCCCCGACTATTCCGACACCTATCCCGAACACTGCGCCAATGGCTGTCAGCTCAAGGGTGAACAACGCACCGTGCAGTAGCAGTTCAGTGTTTTGCACCACCGGCGAGAAATCGAACTGATAAGCCATAAGGATTCTCCAGTGCGCCGAGTCAGAGGTCGGTCGGCAGCGGCTCTTTCAGCCAGGTCAGGGAATTTTTCTCCAGCGCACCGTCGTTTTTGGCGCTGACGAGGATCTGGTTGACCTTGTCCAGCAGTGCCGGCTCATTCTTGTTCACGCCCACGTAGACCGGCGAATCCTTGAGTTTCACTTTCAGCGCAGGCACACGTTTCGGGTTTTTCTCGCTGATCGCGACCATCACCACGTTGCCGCTGGCGATCAGATCCACCTGGCCGGCCAGATAGGCGGCGATGGTCGAGTTATTGTCTTCGAATCGCTTGATGGTCACGCCCTCGGGAGCGACCTTGGTCAGCTCGATGTCTTCGATGGCGCCGCGGGTGACGCTGACGGTTTTGCCCTTGAGGTCTTCAAGGCCCTTGATGTCGGCTTCAGGTGGGCCGAAGACCGCGAGGTAGAACGGCGCGTATGGGCGAGAAAAGTCGATGACTTTTTCCCGCTCGGGATTTTTGCCGAGGCTGGAGATCACCAGATCCACTTTGCCAGTGGTGAGGAACGGGATCCGGTTGGTGCTGTTGACCGGCGTCAGCTCGAGTTTGACCTTGAGTTGGTCGGCCAGCAGTTTGGCTGTGTCGATATCCAGGCCGCGCGGTTTCATGTCCGGCCCCACCGAACCGAAGGGCGGGAAATCCTGAGGTACGGCGACTTTGAGGGTGCCGCGCTTGACTACATCCTCCAGACCGTCGGCGTGGGCGGATGCCTGGCTCAGCATCAGGCTGGCAAACAGGGCGGTGAGGAGGGCGCTGTAACGCAGGGTCATGGCAAATCTCCGAATCGGCGAGGGGGCATTTGTGCGATTCGACAGAGCATGGGGCGTGCCAACAGGGTTTTTTCAGGCGCAAGGCTGCGGTATTGCTCGCCTCGCAAGGTCTGACTGGTCTGAACAGTCAGGTGTTGTTTTGCACCTCGATAGCGCAACTTCGAAACTCGCCGAACCCCCATGGGGCACGACTTGCCGGGCGACCTGAATAGCTTTACAACTGACCGCACCTTGGCCTGGCTCGTCTGGAAAACCATGAATTCGATCTCCCGCGCCGTACCCGAAGTGGCGCTGCAAGCCATCCGCAAATTGATCGCCGAACAAGGCTTCGGGCCAGGAGACGCTTTGCCCTCCCAACGGGATCTGTCGGTGCAATTGGGGGTCAGTCGGGCCTCGTTGCGCGAGGCATTGTCGTCGCTGAGCGCGCTCGGTGTCATCAGCGTCCAGCCGGGCAAAGGCGTGTTCGTACAGTCGCCGGTGGAACTGCCGGGAGGTGACTCGACAGCGCGCTGGCCGTTCGCGGCGCAGGCCTCGCCGCTGGACATTTTCCAGCTGCGCTATGCGCTCGAAGGATTCGCTGCCGGGTTGGCAGCCTTGATGTTGAGTACCGATGAACTCGATGCCTTGGAGGACAACGTAGCCGCCATGCGCAACGAATTGAGGGCCGGCGACTTCGAAGCCGCGGCGCGGCTGGACTTCGATTTTCATCGACGCATTCTTCTGGCCAGCGGCAATCAGGCAATGCTGAACATCCTCACAGCCAGTGCCGACATCTTCCTGGAAAGCCAGAAGTTACCGTTCATCAGGGCGGAGCGGGCTATGGAAACCTGGCAGGAGCATCGCAAAATCCTTCGTGCGCTGGCTCGCCGAGCCTCTGGCGCTGCTCAAAAAGCCATGTGCGAGCATGTGCGCAACGCCGCGCTGCGCACCGGAATAAGCTTTGTAGCTCCCGCGTCGTCATGACCTGAGCTATACAAAGACTCATGAAACACCATAGCGAGACTCAATCAACTGCGGCTTCCTGAACGAGGGAAGGGCGGCTATGATGGGCCACGTTTTTTTGCTTACAACCCTGGAGAATTCCATGAGCAGCGATCTTATCAAACACGTTAGCGACGCTAGCTTCGAGGCCGATGTACTCAAGGCTGAAGGCGCTGTACTGGTCGACTACTGGGCTGAGTGGTGCGGCCCTTGCAAAATGATCGCTCCTGTTCTGGACGAAATTGCAGAGACTTACAAAGGCAAGCTGACCGTTGCCAAACTGAACATCGACGAAAACCAGGAAACCCCTGCCAAGCACGGCGTACGTGGTATCCCGACCCTGATGCTGTTCAAGAACGGCAACGTTGAAGCGACCAAGGTCGGCGCACTGTCGAAATCGCAACTGGCAGCTTTCCTCGACGCCAACATCTAAGCGTCGTTGTAGCCAGTCTGCAAAAGGCCCCGCAAATCGCGGGGCCTTTTCGTTATGCGGGGCTAGACGGCTCCCAAACTCAAGTGATACATTCGGCCCCGCACTGGTTTCTCCATTGCCCCCTGCTAGCCGTCGCCGACGCACTCCTTTCGAATAAGTACGCGATCCTGTCGCCTTCTCCGCGGCGCGGCCTCATTAAGCCAAAAGCTTAATTTCCCCCCTCCATAAATGATTACGTCATTCCTATATGAATCTGACTGAACTCAAGCAAAAGCCGATTACCGAACTGCTCGAATTGGCCGAACAGATGGGCATAGAAAATATGGCCCGTTCGCGCAAGCAGGACGTGATTTTCTCCCTGCTCAAAAAGCACGCGAAAAGCGGTGAGGAAATCTCCGGTGATGGCGTGCTGGAGATTCTCCAGGACGGCTTCGGCTTCCTCCGCTCTGCAGACGCTTCCTATCTCGCCGGCCCGGACGATATCTACGTCTCGCCGAGCCAGATCCGTCGCTTCAACTTGCGCACCGGTGACACCATCGTTGGCAAGATCCGCCCTCCAAAGGAAGGCGAGCGTTATTTCGCGCTGCTCAAGGTCGACACCATCAACTTCGACCGTCCGGAAAACGCCAAGAACAAGATTCTCTTCGAGAACCTGACCCCGCTGTTCCCGACCGTGCGCATGAAGATGGAAGCCGGCAACGGTTCCACTGAAGACTTGACCGGTCGTGTAATCGACCTGTGCGCCCCGATCGGTAAAGGCCAGCGCGGTCTGATCGTTGCTCCGCCGAAAGCGGGCAAGACGATCATGCTGCAGAACATTGCCGCGAACATCGCGCGTAACAACCCTGAAGTTCATCTGATCGTGCTGCTGATCGACGAGCGTCCGGAAGAAGTGACCGAAATGCAGCGCACCGTGCGCGGCGAAGTGGTTGCCTCGACGTTCGACGAGCCGCCGACCCGTCACGTGCAGGTTGCCGAAATGGTGATCGAGAAGGCCAAGCGCCTGGTCGAACACAAGAAAGACGTGGTGATCCTGCTCGATTCCATCACCCGTCTGGCCCGTGCCTACAACACCGTGATCCCGAGCTCCGGCAAGGTACTGACCGGTGGTGTCGATGCCCACGCCCTGGAAAAACCGAAGCGTTTCTTCGGCGCTGCGCGAAACATCGAAGAAGGCGGCTCGCTGACCATCATCGCCACCGCGCTGGTTGAAACCGGCTCGAAGATGGACGAAGTGATCTACGAGGAGTTCAAGGGTACCGGCAACATGGAACTGCCTCTGGACCGTCGTATCGCTGAAAAGCGCGTCTTCCCGGCCATCAACATCAACCGTTCCGGTACTCGCCGCGAAGAGTTGCTGACGGCTGACGATGAGCTGCAGCGCATGTGGATTCTGCGCAAGCTGCTGCATCCGATGGATGAAGTGGCTGCCATCGAGTTCCTGGTCGACAAGCTGAAAACGACCAAGACCAACGATGAGTTCTTCCTGTCGATGAAGCGCAAGTAACTCGACAGCTCTGCAAAAAGCCGGGGAAACCCGGCTTTTTGCTATCCGATTTTTGCTCAACAGGTTCTGAAGCGTCTGGTTCGGCGCTAAACTGCCAGCCCCCGAACGCCACGGCCAACACGAGGCTCACGCATGCAGTATCGCGACTTGCGCGACTTTATCAGCGGTCTGGAACAGCGCGGCGAACTCAAGCGCATCCAGGTTCCGGTGTCCCCAGTACTCGAAATGACCGAGGTCTGCGACCGCACCTTGCGCGCCAAGGGCCCGGCCCTGCTTTTCGAAAAGCCTACCGGTTTTGACATTCCCGTCCTCGGCAACCTGTTCGGCACCCCCGAGCGCGTCGCGTTGGGCATGGGCGCCGAAGCGGTCAGCGAGCTGCGCGAGATCGGCAAGCTGCTGGCGTTCCTCAAGGAACCCGAGCCGCCGAAGGGTTTGAAAGACGCCTGGTCCAAGCTGCCGATCTTCCGCAAGATCATCTCGATGGCGCCCAAGGTCGTCAAAGACGCGATCTGCCAGGAGGTGGTCATCGAAGGCGATGACGTCGACCTCGGCAAGTTGCCGGTGCAGACCTGCTGGCCGGGCGACGTCGCGCCCCTGATCACCTGGGGCCTGACCGTCACCAAGGGCCCGAACAAGGATCGCCAGAACCTCGGCATCTACCGTCAGCAGGTGATTGGCCGCAACAAGGTCATCATGCGCTGGCTGAGCCACCGTGGCGGCGCGCTGGATTATCGCGAGTGGTGCGAGAAGCATCCGGGCCAGCCTTTCCCGGTCTCGGTGGCCCTGGGCGCCGACCCTGCCACTATCCTCGGCGCCGTGACTCCGGTGCCGGACAGCCTGTCCGAATACGCCTTCGCCGGTCTGCTGCGCGGTAACCGTACCGAACTGGTGAAGTGCCGCGGCAACGACCTGCAAGTGCCGGCCACCGCCGAGATCATCCTCGAAGGCGTGATCCATCCGGGCGAGATGGCCGATGAAGGTCCGTATGGCGACCACACCGGTTACTACAACGAAGTCGACAGCTTCCCGGTGTTCACCGTCGAGCGCATCACCCACCGCACCAAGCCGATCTATCACAGCACCTACACCGGCCGTCCACCCGATGAGCCGGCGATTCTCGGTGTGGCGCTCAACGAAGTGTTCGTGCCGATCCTGCAGAAGCAGTTTCCGGAAATCACCGACTTCTACCTGCCGCCCGAAGGCTGTTCTTACCGCATGGCCGTCGTGACCATGAAGAAGTCGTATCCGGGCCACGCCAAGCGGGTAATGCTCGGTGTGTGGTCGTTTTTGCGACAGTTCATGTACACCAAGTTCGTTATCGTCACCGACGACGACATCAATGCGCGGGACTGGAACGACGTGATCTGGGCCATCACCACGCGCATGGACCCCAAGCGCGATACGGTGATGATCGAAAACACGCCGATCGACTACCTGGACTTCGCCTCGCCGGTGTCCGGCCTGGGCTCGAAAATGGGCCTGGACGCCACCCATAAATGGCCAGGGGAAACCACACGTGAATGGGGTCGGGTGATCGTCAAGGACGACGCCGTGACCCAGCGGATCGATGCCATCTGGAATCAGTTAGGAATAGATTGATGCGTGTAACCTTGCAGCCCTCCGGAGCAGTGCTGGAGATTCAGCCCGGCGAGCGGATTCTCGATGGCGCACGCCGTCTCGGCTATGAATGCCCGCAAAGCTGCCGCAACGGCAATTGCCATGTGTGCGCGGCGTTGCTGGTGGAAGGTCGAGTCCAACAGGCCGGCCTCGTGCGTGACCATGGCGAGTTCTACACTTGCATAGCGGAGCCGCTGGAAGACTGCATCGTGCTGTGGGATGGCGTGCTTTCGCTGGGAGAGTTGCCGGTGCGCACCCTGTCGTGTCAGGTCACCAGTTGCACCGAGGTTGGCGGTGATACCTGGCGCGTACGACTGCGAGCGCCGGCCGGCAAGCCCCCGCGTTATCACGCTGGTCAGTACCTGATGATCCATCGCGACAACGGTGACAAGTCGTCCTTTTCCTTGGCTTCGGCTCCCTCTGGCGGTCGGGATCTGGAGATCCACGTGCTGGCGCGTGAGCCCAGTGCTCAGAATCTGATCAAGCAATTGCAGCGCGACGCGATAGTTCGGATCGACATGCCCTTTGGCGATGCGCACCTGGCCGAGTTGCCGGACGGTCCGTTGGTGCTGATCGCGGCCGGTACCGGCATGGGCCAGATCCATGGCCTGATCGAACATTGCCGCGCCGAGGGTTTCAAACATCCGGTGCATCTGTATTGGGGCGTGCGTCGTCCGGAAGACTTTTATGAAGTCGAACATTGGGATGAATGGCTGAAACTGCCGAATCTGTTCCTGCACAAAGTTGTCAGCGATCAATGCGGCTGGCAGGGGCGCTGCGGCATGTTGCATGAAGCGGTGTGTGAAGATTTCCCTGATCTGAAGGCGCTGCATGTCTACGCCAGCGGCTCGCCGGCGATGGTCTATGGCACGCTGGATGCGCTGGTGGAAGCAGGGATGGACGCCCACCAGATGCGCGCCGACGTGTTCGCCTACGCCCCAAGATCCTGACACCGTCCCTGTAGGAGCGAGCATGCTCGCGATGGTCGTCAACGATAACGTTGGCAGCCTGACACCCCGCGGTGTCCCATCGTGCATCGCGAGCAAGCTCGCTCCTACAGGTTCTGTTTATAACTCCCTATATAGCGCTTCGGTATTTATAAAATCTTATAAATGTCGGTAGGTTATATCTCGTTCAAGTAATTAATTAAGAGTTTCGCCAATGCGCTTAAATTACTTGAATACATATGTGCCTTAATGATTCACCGGTGCGTTCTATTTAGTAACTGATTACTCGCGGGGAGCTGAACGCTATTCGCCATGAGCGCCATCGAATCTTCATTTCTGAACCTGGCTTACCCTCCGCGCCTCGACCTGGGGCCGCAGCTTACGCACGAACAATTGCTCAGCTCGATGCAATCGACCATGGCGCGCCACAAGGGTGGGCCGGTCTGGCTGTTCGCTTATGGATCACTGATCTGGCGCCCTGAATGCACGGCGGTCGAACGCGTTCGCGGGCGGGTGCATGGCTACCATCGCGGTCTGTACCTGTGGTCCCACGAACATCGCGGCACGCCGGAAATGCCCGGGTTGGTATTCGGTCTGGACCGTGGCGGTTCGTGCAGCGGCTTCGCCTACCGATTGCCGGAAGAACAACTGGACGCTTCGCTGTATGCGCTGTGGAAGCGAGAAATGCCGTTCCCTTCTTATCGCCCGCACTGGCTCAACTGCCGGCTTGAAGACGGCAACCAGGTTCAGGCATTGGGATTCGTTCTGGAGCGACATTTGCCCAGCTATGCGGGCAACCTGCCGGATCACGTGTTGAGCCACGTGTTCGAAAACGCTTGCGGGCGCTACGGCACGACGCGCGACTATGTCGAGCAGACGGCCCACGCCCTGCGCAGCCACGCCATGCCAGACCGGAATCTGGAGGCGCGGCTCAAGCGCTGTAAATCAAAGAATGATCAGGCGATCGCTTCGCGGGTCTGACTGGCCGCCTGCTTGTGCCGCAATGTCGGCGCAAGGAAAGCCATCGCCAGCAGGCAGGCACCGATCAGCAGGACGAAACCGCCGTCCCAGCCGAAATGGTCCACGGTGTAGCCCATCGCTGCACTGGCCGCGACCGAACCTCCCAGATAACCGAACAGACCGGTAAAGCCCGCGGCGGTGCCGGCGGCTTTCTTCGGCGCCAGTTCCAGTGCCTGCAGGCCGATCAGCATCACCGGGCCGTAGATCAGGAAGCCGATGGAGATCAGCGCGATCATGTCCACCGTCGGGTTGCCGGCCGGGTTGAGCCAGTACACCAGGGTCGCCACGGTCACCAAGGCCATGAACACCATGCCGGTCAGGCCACGGTTGCCACGGAAGATCTTGTCCGACATCCAGCCGCACAGCAGCGTGCCGGGAATACCGGCCCACTCGTAGAGGAAATACGCCCAGGACGTCTTGTCGACGCTGAAACCCTTGGCTTCCTTCAGATAAGTCGGCGCCCAGTCCAGCACGCCGTAACGCAGCAGGTAGACGAATACGTTGGCCATGGCGATGTACCAGAGCATCTTGTTGCGCAGCACGTACTTGACGAAGATTTCCTTGGCGCTGAATTCCTTCTCGTGGCTGGCGTCATAGCCTTCCGGGTAGTCGTTCTTGTACTTCTCGATGGGCGGCAGGCCGACCGATTGCGGGGTGTCGCGCATGGTGATGAAGGCGAAGATCGCCACCGCCATGGCTACCGCCGCCGGCACGTAGAACGCCGCATGCCAGTCGTTGAACAGGCCCATGCCGATCAGGAACAGCGGGCCGATCAGGCCGCCGCCGACGTTGTGCGCCACGTTCCACAGCGACACCACGCCACCGCGCTCCTTCTGCGACCACCAGTGCACCATGGTCCGCCCGCTTGGCGGCCAGCCCATGCCCTGGGCCCAGCCATTGATGAACAGCAGCACGAACATGATGGTCACGCTGGAGGTCGCCCAATGCGCGAATCCGAACGTGAACATGACCGCCGCCGAAACCATCAGGCCGAACGGCAGGAAGAAGCGCGGGTTGGAGCGGTCGGAGACGATGCCCATCAGGAACTTGGACAGGCCGTAGGCGATTGCGATCGCCGACAGCGCCACACCCAGCTCGCCGCGGGTGTAACCCTCTTCGATCAGATAGGGCATGGCCAGGGAGAAGTTTTTGCGCAGCAGGTAGTAACCGGCGTAACCGATGAAGATACCGGCGAAGATCTGCCAGCGCAGGCGTCGATAGGTGCTGTCTACTTTTTCTTCAGGCAAGGGCGCCTGATGTGCGGCGGGGCGAAAGAAGGCAAACATTCAAAAGCTCCAGTGTTCTTGTTTTGACTGCGGATGCGAATATTACAGTTTCGTTACCGAAAAAAGCACTGGGTTTTGTCGGCAAAAAAGCAGAAATGTTGGAAGTCGCGTGTTCCTTTACGAACATGTCGTACAGATGTAAGTCATGACGATGTAGGAAGAGTTACTCGGGGCATGGGTAAAGCGCCTCATTCCTCTGGCGTAGCTCAGATCTTTGGGAAATGTCCTTCGCGGTTATGGGACGCCATGATCTTCAGCTTGGCGGCATTGATCTTTAGCCTTTTGCACTGTTGCCAGGGTCTGGCGGTTCAGCTGCGAAGGGAGCGGTTATGCGGTGGTTGCTGTGCGGGGTGTTGCTGATTCTGTTGTCGATTGAAAGCAGGGCGGGGGATGAGTTTCTGATTCCGGAACACAATCCCAGACCGATTTATCCGGCGGCGCTGCAAAGGGCGGGAATCACCGGGGATGTCCGAGTCAGCTTCGTGGCCTATGCCGATGGTTCAGTCGGCGAGGTGAAGATCCTTGAGAGCGATCATCCCGATCTGGCGCAAGCGAGCCGGGTCGCGATAGAGAAGTGGCGGTTCAAGCCGTGGACGGTCGAGGGGGACAAGCCGGCGGAACAGGAGGTGATCGCGCCGATGATCTTCGGGTATGACGCCAGTCTGCCGCGACACCTGAATCAATGGCTCGGCAAATTGAAGTGCCGCGACCTCAATCAATTCCTGGTGCGGACGGCGGATCAGGCCTGGGTTGATTTGCCTGCGTTCCATTACACCCGGGCTTATCTGACGAATTCCTTTTCCAGGGCAATGTTGAGCGATGAACGGCGGCTTGAGTTGATCGCGAAAATGAACAGGAGCGTGCCGTACATTGGCAGGCAATGCCTGAACAATCCGGGATCCCGATTTGCGAGGTATTTGCCGGAAGATATCCGCAAGCTGCTTTAGCTGCGTCGGGTCTGGATATCGTTGATCGAAGTCCAGACCCTTCGCCATGGTTCAGCGAACCTGAACCACCACCTTCCCGACCGCCTTGCGCTGGCCAAGATCGTTGATCGCCTGCGCAGAATTGCTCAGCGGATACACCTGCGACACCAGCGGTTTCAGCTTGCCTTCCTTGAACCAGCCAAACAGCTGCTGGAAGTTCGCCGCGTTGTCCTGCGGCTGGCGTTGGGCAAACGAGCCCCAGAACACGCCGACCACGGCAGCGCCCTTGAGCAGGGCGAGGTTCACCGGAAATTCGGGGATGCGGCCGCTGGCGAAGCCGACCACCAGCAGGCGGCCGTTCCAGGCGATGGCGCGCACGGCCTGATCGAACAGGTCGCCGCCCACCGGATCGTAGATCACGTCGGCGCCCTGGCCCTCGGTCAGACGCTTGATCTCGTCCTTGAGGCTGGTTTCGCTGTAGTTGATCAGTTCATCTGCGCCGGCGGCCTTGGCCACGGCCAGTTTCTCCGCGCTGCTGGCGGCGGCGATCACCCGGGCGCCCATGGCCTTGCCGATTTCCACGGCAGCCAGGCCCACGCCACCGGAGGCACCAAGCACCAGCAGGGTTTCGCCCGGTTGCAGGTTGCCGCGCTGCTTGAGGGCGTGCATCGAGGTGCCGTAGGTCATGCTGAAGGCGGCGGCGGTGTTGAAGTCCATCGAAGGCGGGATCGGCAGCACGTTATAGCCCGGCACCGCGACCTGTTCGGCAAAGCTGCCCCAGCCGGTCAGGGCCATGACCCGGTCGCCGACTTTCAGATGGCTGACCTTTTCGCCCACCGCGCTGACCACGCCTGCCGCTTCGCCACCAGGGGAGAACGGGAAGGGCGGCTTGAACTGGTATTTGCCCTCGATGATCAGCGTGTCGGGGAAATTCACCCCGGCGGCGTGCACGTCCAGCAGGATTTCATTCTTCTTCGCGACAGGACTGGCGACGTCTTCCAGCACCAGCGATTCGGCAGGACCGAAGGCTTTGCACAGCACGGCTTTCATCAGGGCTATTCCTTTGGGAGAGATGGCCGATAAGTGTAGGTGTGTGAGTCGACGGGTCAACGAGCATGCCCGACCCTGATAGTCAGCCATAAGCTTGTGCTTGAGCGGCGGGTCGTTATGCTAGGCCGCAAACCGGATGAGGTACGAATAGTGAAAGCGTGGATCGTGTTGATGATGGCCCTGTCCCTGCCTGTGGCAGCGATGGCCGAAGAAGCCAAGGAAGGTGCAGCACCGAAGGTCAATTACATCACCCTGAGCCCGCCGTTCGTGGGCAACTACGGGCTCGATGGCACTCCGAAGCTCAAGGTGTACAAGGCCGATGTGGCCTTGCGCGTGACCGGCGACGAGGCGACCAAGGCGGTCAAGGCCAACGAGCCGTTGATCCGCAACCAGCTGGTGGCGCTGTTCGCCCAGCAGACCACTGAGACGATGAACAACGTCGAGGCCAAGGAAAAGCTGCGTCAGGAAGCGCTCAAGCAAACCCAGCAGATCATGAATGATGAAACCGGCAAGCCGGTGGTTGAGGATCTGTTGTTCAACAACCTCATCATTCAGTAAAGGCTCGGCCGGCCTCTTGCTCTTGTAGGAGCGAGGCTTGCCCGCGAAGGCGGTCTACCGGGCAACATCAACGCCTAACGTGCTGGCCTCTTCGCGGGCAAACCTCGCTCCTCCGGGGATATCGGTTGGTCACAGCTCTTGTGTTCACAACCGGCCATTGTGGGAGCGGGGTTGCCCGCGATTGCATTCTGACGGGCGCCGAAATGCCTACGGCTTGAGCGCGATCACCGCCGCCCATTGCTCGGCCGTCACCGGCATCACCGAAAGCCGCGAACCCTTCTGCACCAGTGGCATCTCTGTCAGCGCCGTCTGCTGTTTCAGATAGTCCAGCTTCAACACCCTGGAAAACGTCTCCACATGGGCGACATCGATCGCGCTCCAGGCGTTTTTCTCGGGCGTGGCCTTGGGATCGTAATAGTGGCTCTCAGGCTCCAGCGCCGTCGGGTCCGGATACGCGGCTTCGACGATCTTGCCGATCCCGGCAATTCCCGGCTCCGGGCAGCTGGAGTGATAGAAGAAAAACTCGTCCCCGACCGCCATGGCCCGCAGGAAGTTGCGCGCCTGATAGTTGCGAACCCCGTCCCAGCGCGCTTTGCCGAGCTTTTCCAGGCCTTTGATCGAGAGTTCGTCGGGCTCGGATTTCATCAGCCAATAGGCCATGGTTTGGCTCCTTGCGAGGTGTGTGGACAGGTTGTTGGGCAATTTTATGACAAACCGACAGTCGGTTGACGCCAGCATTTGCGTGCGGGTTCACGTTGACGCAAAATGCCGGCCTTTAAAGCTTGACGCTGCTGCACGGCCTGTAAATGGAAACCGCTGCTGTCATCGTATAGATATGCCTTTGGGGGGCAGTCGATGAAACGCAAACCGGATTTACTATGGATTTTGGTTATTTTGTTCGGCCTTGGCGTCGTGACTACCGGCTATGCCCAAAGCCTCTGGAACAGCAAGGTCGATGCACCGATTGAGATCTCGGCGCTGCAGCAACAGTCGACCGCTTTCAAGCGCTGATCGCGTCCTTTCGACGCCGCTGACCCGCAGTGGCGTCTAGCCTGCGAAATACCAGGCCTTGTCGGTAACCGTTCCCTGCAGCGGCACATCCCAGCTCGCTTGAGCCAGTCGTTCCACCTTCTGACATTCATGAGCCAGACCCAGCAGCGTCGGTTTGCGCCAGTCATTGCGGCGCGCCAGATAAGCCAGGCTGCGATCATAGAATCCGCCGCCCATCCCCAGGCGTCCGCCGACATCGTCGAATCCCACCAGCGGTAACAGCACCAGGTCCAGCGCCCAGACTTTGCGCTGCCGGGCGAGGCTGTGCCGCGGCTCCAGAATGCGGAAGCGGTTGGGCTTGAGTTTTTCCCCGGGGCGAATGCGCTGGAACACCATCTTGGTCCGCGGCCATGCGCTGAGCACCGGCAGATAAGTCGCCTTGCCCCGACGCTGGGCGGCGCGCAGCAGCAGGCGCGGATCGATTTCACCGTCGGTAGGTAAATAGAGGGAGATGTGCCTGGCGCGGCGGAACAGCGGTTGCTGGGCCAATTGCTTGTACAGCCCGCGAGCGGCCTGGCGCTGCTGACTGGCGGTCAATGCGCGGCGGGCCTTGCGCAGCATGCGTCGAAGTTGCGGGCGGGGAAGCAGCGCAGGTTCGGTCATGGATTCGGGCTTCGGCAGTGTGGATACGAAAAGCGTACCCGTAAAAAAGCCGATGCCGGTATCAAAACCGGCATCGGACTCGAATCAGGCTCCCCGAATGTGCCGCTGTCGACTTAGCCCTTGAACCCGAAAGTTCAAGGTGGAAGATGCAGTAGGCTTTAAGGCTTTCCGTCTAGCGGACATGCACACCAGCCCAACGTGCAACCTCCAGGGTATAGCAAATCGGCTCAGGGACATCGCCAACTGGCAAGCACCCCAGGGAGTGTTGGGGAGTATACCCCAAGCGCGTAAGCGAATCAGCCTTTGGTGACGTCCGGATCGGTGGCGAGCACCAGATCGACACGATCGAGCAGGTCGCGAACCTGTTCGCGGGTCGAGCCGCTGACCTGAATATCCGGGCTCTCCTGCTTGTGCAGCAGGTCGTGGGTAATGTTCAGGGCGGCCATCACGGCAATGCGATCGGCGCCGATGACTTTGCCGCTGCTGCGGATCTCGCGCATCTTGCCGTCCAGGTAGCGGGCGGCGCTCACCAGGTTGCTGCGCTCTTCCTGTGGACAGATGATCGAATATTCTTTGTCGAGGATCTGCACGGTGACGCTATTGCTTGAACTCATGAGTCTTGCTCCAGGGCCTTGAGGCGCGAAATCATCGATTCGACCTTACGCCGGGCGATTTCGTTTTTTTCAATGAGGTGAGCGCGTTCCTCGCGCCAGGTCTTTTCCTGAGCAAGTAAGAGTCCGTTTTGACTCTTAAGTTGCTCGACTCGGGTAATCAGCAGTTCGAGTCTGGCCATCAGCGCTTGCAGGTCGGTGTCTTCCATTGTGTCCACTGAAAATGTCTGATGGGTGGTAGCAGCCCGATTTTTCTGTAGGAGCGAGCACGCTCGCGATGGTCGCCAACGATAACACTGGGTCCCTGACACCCCGCAGCGTTCTCGGGTTCATCGCGAGCGTGCTCGCTCCTACAGGGGTAGTCGATGTAGGATACAAGGCCTTCATTCTAGACATAGCGCCGTCTGGCGCCTAGCTGCCCATGCCCATTCAGAATTCTCCGTACCAAGCCTTCGCCACCCTGCTGACTTCCAGCGGCCACAATGTCTCGCCTGCCGAATTGCACGGTCTGTTGCTCGGTCGCAGCTGCGCCGGTGCCGGCTTCGATCACGAAGGCTGGCTGGTCGACGCTGCCGAGTTGCTGGAAAACGAGCCGCAGGACAACATTCGCGCGGCCCTGATCGGCCTGCAAGAGATGGTCAAGGGCGAACTCACCGGCGAAGACGTCACCGTCGTCCTGCTGCTGCCAACCGACGATGCCCCGCTGGCCGACCGCGCCGAGGCGCTGGGTCAATGGTGCCAGGGTTTCCTCAGCGGTTTCGGCCTGAACTGCCGTGACAGCAGCATGCTGAGCAGCGAGGCCACGGAAGTGTTGCAGGATCTTGCGGCCATCTCCCAGGTGCAAGATGCCCTGGAAGAATCCGAAGACGGCGAAAGCGACTATATGGAAGTGATGGAGTACTTGCGCGTCGCGCCGTTGTTGCTGTTCTCCGAAACCCGTAAGGCGGACCAACCGGCGGCTGCCAAACCGTCGCTGCACTGATCAACGACAGGGAAAGCCATCTGCCCATGATTCATATCCCGAAATCGGAATACGGCCGTCGCCGCAAGGCCCTGATGGCGCAGATGGAACCCAACAGCATCGCCATCCTGCCCGCTGCCGCAGTGGCCATCCGCAATCGCGATGTCGAGCACGTCTACCGCCAGGACAGCGACTTCCAGTACCTCAGCGGCTTTCCCGAACCACAGGCCGTGCTGGTCCTGATTCCGGGACGCGTGCATGGCGAATACATCCTGTTCTGTCGTGAACGCAACGCCGAGCGCGAACTGTGGGATGGCCTGCGCGCCGGACAGGAAGGCGCGATCGGCGAGTTCGGCGCCGACGATGCTTTCCCCATCACTGATATCGACGACATCCTGCCGGGCCTCATAGAAGGCCGCGACCGGGTGTACTCGGCCATGGGCAGCAACCCGGAATTCGATCGCCACCTGATGGAATGGATCAACGTGATCCGCTCCAAGGCGAACCTCGGTGCCCAGCCGCCGAACGAATTCGTTGCCCTGGATCATCTGCTGCACGACATGCGCCTGTATAAATCTGCGGCGGAAGTGAAGGTCATGCGCGAAGCCGCGCGGATTTCCGCTCAGGCCCATGTGCGGGCGATGCAGGCCAGCCGTGCCGGTTTGCATGAGTTCAGCCTGGAAGCCGAGCTCGATTACGAGTTCCGCAAGGGCGGGGCGAAGATGCCGGCCTATGGCTCGATCGTCGCGGCGGGGCGCAACAGCTGCATCCTGCACTACCAGCAGAATGACGCCGTGCTCAAGGACGGCGACCTGGTGTTGATCGACGCCGGTTGCGAGATCGACTGCTATGCCAGCGACATCACCCGCACCTGGCCGGTCAATGGCAAGTATTCGGCGGAACAGAAGGCGATCTACGAACTGGTGCTCGCTGCCCAGGAAGCGGCGTTTGCCGAGATTGCCCCGAACAAGCACTGGAACCAGGCCCACGAAGCCACCGTTCGGGTGATCACCCGCGGTCTGGTGGAGCTGGGCTTGTTGCAGGGCGAGGTCGATGAACTGATCGCCAGCGAAGCCTACAAAGCGTTTTACATGCACCGCGCCGGGCACTGGCTGGGCATGGACGTGCATGACGTTGGCGAGTACCGGGTCGGCGGCGAGTGGCGGGTGCTGGAAGTCGGCATGGCGCTGACCGTGGAACCGGGCATCTACATCTCGCCGAACAACCAGGACGTAGCGAAGAAATGGCGCGGCATTGGTGTGCGCATCGAGGACGACGTTGTGGTCACCAAAACCGGCTGTGAAATCCTGACCAAAGGCGTACCGAAAACGGTGGCCGAGATCGAGGCCCTGATGGCCCAGGCAAGGACCCAAGCGGCATGAGTCGATTCAATCTGGCAATCATCGGTGGCGGTCTGGTCGGCGCGAGTCTGGCGATGGCGTTGCAGGCCGGCGCCAAGGCTCGGGGCTGGAAGATCGTGCTGATCGAGCCCTTCGCTCCCGGCGAAAGCTATCAGCCCAGCTACGACGCGCGCTCCACGGCCCTGTCGTTTGGCTCCCGGCAAATCTATCAGCGGTTGGGCATCTGGCAGGAAGTCTCCCGCCGCGCCGAACCGATCAAGCAGATTCACGTCTCCGACCGCGGGCGTTTTTCCACGGCACGATTGTCGGCGATGGAAGAAGGCGTCCCGGCGCTGGGCTATGTGGCGGAAAACGCCTGGCTCGGCCAATGCCTGTGGCAAGCCCTGGACAAGGACGTGATCCACTGGCATTGCCCGGCGGAAGTCACGCGCATGGAGCCGCTCACCGATGGTTATCGGCTGACGCTCAATGACGAAACCTGCGTCGATTGCGATCTTGCGGTGCTCGCCGATGGCGGTCGCTCCGGTCTGCGCGAACAACTGGGTATTGGCATCAAGAAGCGCTCGTACAACCAGAGCGCGCTGATCGCCAACATCACCCCGAGCGAAGCCCACAACGGCATGGCGTTCGAGCGTTTCACCGACGATGGCCCGATGGCGCTGCTGCCCTTGCCGGACAACCGCTGCGCCCTGGTCTGGACCCGTCTGGGTATGGACGCGCAACGCTTGGCGGCCCTCGATGAGCGCAGTTTCCTCAGCGAGTTGCAGGGTGTGTTCGGCTATCGCCTGGGCACCTTGAAGCAGGTCGGCGCTCGCCACCTGTACCCGCTATCGCTGGTAGAAGCCGAAGAGCAGGTGCGTCCGCATCTGGCGATCCTCGGCAACGCCGCCCACAGCCTGCACCCGATTGCCGGCCAGGGTTTCAACCTGTCCCTGCGCGATGCCCAGGCTCTGGCCGATGCGTTGCTCGCCAGCGACAAGCCACTGGGGGATTTTGCGACCTTGCAGGCCTATCGCGAGCATCAGCGTCTGGACCAGAACCTGACCGTCGGCTTCTCCGATCAGGTCACGCGTCTGTTCGGCAGCACTCAGCCACTGGTTTCCCTGGGGCGCAATCTCGGCTTGCTGGGTCTTGATCTGTTGCCGCCGGCCAAGCGCTGGTTCGCCCGACAGGCGATGGGGCTGGGTACTCGTCCCAATGTTTAAGTGGCTGACTGCAACGTTCGGCAAAGCGCGATTGATGCGCTGGTTCATGTGCTTCTATCCACCGTACCTGGGCGCCGGGGTTAGGGTTCGGCACATCAGCGATGACTTTCGCGACATCCAGGTTTCCATGGGGTTGAGCTGGTACAACCGCAATTACGTCGGAACGCAATTCGGTGGCAGCCTGTATTCGATGGTCGATCCGTTTTTCATGCTGATGCTGATGGAAAACCTCGGACGCAACTACATCGTCTGGGACAAGGCCGCCGACATCGATTTCATCGCGCCGGGCAAAGGTCCGGTGCACGCCCGCTTCAGCATCGATGACACCCTGCTCGACGAGATCCGTCGACAGACAGCGGGGGGCGAAAAATACCTGCCGCAATTGCAGGTCGATATTCATGACGGCGCCGGCCAGCTGGTGGCGCGTGTCGGAAAAACCCTTTACGTGCGGCTCAAGCCGCAAGCGAGACAGGCTTAAAGCATGGAAATGCGCGCAGATCTGCTGATTGTCGGAGCCGGAATGGTCGGCAGCGCCCTGGCGTTGGCGTTGCAGGACAGCGGGCTGGAAGTCCTGTTGCTGGACGGCAGCCCCCTGAGCGTCAAACCCTTCGATGCCCAGGCCGCGTTCGAGCCGCGGGTGAGCGCGTTGTCCATCGCCAGCCAGCGCATTCTCGAGCGCCTCGGTGTTTGGGAAGGCATTGCCGGTCGACGCAGCAGCCCGTACAGCGACATGCAGGTGTGGGACGGCAGCGGCACCGGGCAAATCCACTTTTCGGCGGCCAGCGTGCATGCCGATGTGTTGGGGCATATCGTCGAGAACCGCGTGGTTCAGGATGCCTTGTTGGATCGTTTGCACGATTGCGATCTGGGTTTGCTGGCCAACGCCCGTCTCGAACAGATGCGCCGCTCCGGCGACGACTGGCTGCTGACCCTGGCAGACGGCCGCACCCTGCGCGCGCCGCTGGTGATCGCGGCGGACGGCGCCAATTCGGCGGTCCGGCGCCTGACCGGCATGGCGACGCGGGAGTGGGACTATATGCACCATGCCATCGTCACCAGCGTGCGCTGCTCCAAACCTCATCAAATCACCGCCTGGCAACGCTTTACCGATAACGGCCCGCTGGCCTTTCTGCCGCTGGAGCGAGATGGTCAGCATGACTGGTGCTCGATTGTCTGGTCGACCACTCCGACTGAAGCCGAACAACTGATGGCGCTGGGTGACGAGGAATTCTGCAAGGCACTGGCGCGGGCCTTCGAAGGGCAGCTGGGCGACGTGCTCAATGCCGACCCGCGTGTTTGCGTACCGCTGCGTCAGCGTCATGCCAAGCGCTATGTCGCCGAAGGTCTGGCGTTGATCGGCGACGCCGCTCACACCATTCACCCGCTGGCCGGGCAGGGCGTGAACCTGGGCTTCCTCGATGCTGCCGTGCTGGCTGAAGTGCTGTTGCAGGCGAGCACTCGCGGCGAACGTCTGGCGGATGTGAAGGTGCTCAGCCGTTACGAGCGTCGCCGCATGCCGCATAACCTGGCGTTAATGGCGGCGATGGAAGGTTTCGAACGGTTGTTCCAGGCTGATCCGCTGGCGGTGCGTTGGTTGCGCAATACCGGGTTGAAACTGGTCGACCGGTTGCCCGAGGCCAAGGCGCTGTTCGTGCGCGAGGCGCTGGGGTTGACCGGGGAGTTGCCGGCGTTGGCCAAGGCCTAAGAGCTGGGTTGGAGCTGATGGCCTCTTCGCGGGCAAGCCTCGCTCCTACAGGTTACGAACCCAATACAAATCCCTGTAGGAGCGTGGCTTGCCCGCGAAGGCGTCAGAACATCCACCACACAGCTCACCTGTGCAACATCTGGTAACTCCTCCGCCAACTGTTCGATTGAGAAGCTAAATGTGAGTCCTTATCATTTGCCCACATTTTTTCAATCGAGAGACCGCTCCCATGTTGGCACCGAAGCGTCTTCTGACCGCACTGGCTCTGACCCTGATCGGCAGTACCGCCGCCCAGGCCGCCGATGAAGTAGTGGTTTACTCCTCGCGTATCGACGAGCTGATCAAGCCGGTCTTCGATGCCTACACCGCCAAGACCGGCGTGAAGGTGAAGTTCATCACCGACAAGGAAGCGCCGCTGATGCAGCGGATCAAGGCCGAGGGCGAGAATGGCGTTGCCGACCTGCTGCTCACCGTCGACGCCGGTAACCTCTGGCAAGCCGAGCAGATGGGCATTCTCCAGCCGTTTACCTCGAAAACCATCGACACCAACATTCCCCTGCAATACCGCGCCGCGTCCCACGCCTGGACCGGCCTGAGCCTGCGGGCGCGGACCATCGCCTATTCCACCGACCGGGTGAAACCGGGCGAGCTGACCACCTACGAAGCGCTGGCCGACAAGGAATGGGAAGGCCGCCTGTGCCTGCGCACGGCGAAGAAGGTCTACAACCAGTCGCTGACCGCCACCATGATCGAAGTCCATGGCGCCGAGAAAACCGAGAAGATCCTCAAGGGCTGGGTCAACAACCTGTCCACCGACGTGTTCTCCGACGACGTGGCGGTGCTGGAAGCGATCAATGCCGGCCAATGCGATGTCGGCATCGTCAACACCTACTACTACGGTCGCCTGCACGCTCAGAAGCCGGACCTGCCGGTGAAGCTGTTCTGGCCGAACCAGGCAGACCGTGGCGTGCACGTGAACCTGTCGGGCATCGGTCTGACCAAACACGCGCCGCACCCCGAGGCAGCCAAGGCCCTGGTGGAGTGGATGACCACGGCTGAAGCGCAAAAGATCTTCGCTGACGTCAACCAGGAATTCCCGGCCAATCCGACGGTGAAACCTTCCGCGGAAGTGGCTGCCTGGGGTGAGTTCATCGCCGATACCTTGCCGGTTGAAGTGGCGGGCAAGCGTCAGGCCGAGGCGATTCGCATGATGGATCGCGCCGGCTGGAACTGAGTCCGCGTTAAAGCGTAAAAGATCGCAGCCTTCGCCAGCACCTACCCCTTGTAGGCGCTGCCGAAGGCTGCGATCTTTTCGCGTTTTCCCAAACCCCGAATTTTCACGAGCGCTTCCCCTTGGCCCACCCCGCCCAACGCCGCTGGTATCCCCTGGTCTTCGCCATTGCTGCGCTGGTCTTGTTGCCCCTGAGTGTCCTGTTGCTGTCCTGGCAGTCGATCGATCAGCAGATCTGGTCGCACCTGTGGGAAACGCAGATGCCGCGTCTGTTGGGCAACACCCTGACCCTGGTGCTCGGCGTCGGTGTCGGTGTAACCGTCCTCGGTGTGAGTCTGGCCTGGCTCACCAGCCTCTGCGAATTCCCCGGCCGACGCTGGCTGGACTGGGCGTTGATGTTGCCGTTCGCGATTCCCGCTTATGTGCTGGCCTTCGTTTTCGTCGGCCTGCTGGATTTCGCCGGCCCCGTGCAAACCTTGCTGCGCGAATGGTTCGGCACCGGACTGCGCCTGCCCCGGGTTCGCTCCACCGGAGGGGTGATTCTGGTGCTGGTGCTGGTGTTTTATCCCTACGTCTACCTGCTGGCGCGCACCGCGTTCCTGGCCCAGGGCAAGGGCCTGATGGAAGCGGCGCGAGTGCTGGGGCAGACGCCATGGCAAGCGTTCTGGCGGGTGGCGATGCCCATGGCGCGGCCCGCCATCGGCGCCGGTGTGGCCTTGGCGCTGATGGAAACTTTGGCGGATTTCGGCGCAGTTTCGGTATTCAACTTCGACACCTTCACCACGGCTATCTACAAGACCTGGTACGGATTTTTCAGCCTGTCCACCGCCGCGCAACTGGCCAGCCTGCTGTTGTTGGTGGTGATGGTGGTGCTGTACGGCGAGCGTCGCGCCCGGGGTGCCAACCGAGCGAGCAACGAGCGGCCTCGGGTCAAGGCGCTGTATCACCTGCGGGGCATCAAGGCGCTGTTGGCCACCAGTTGGTGCGGTCTGGTGTTCGCCTGTGCGTTCGTCATTCCGATGCTGCAATTGCTGGCCTGGTTCTGGCAGCGCGGGCGCTTCGATCTGGATGAGCGTTACACCGGCCTGATCGTCCACACCCTGTATCTGGGGGCGATGGCTGCGCTGATCACCGTCAGTGTCGCGCTGGTCCTGGCGTTCGCCCGGCGGCTGGCGCCGACACCGGGCATTCACGCCGGGGTCGGTCTGGCCAATCTCGGTTATGCCTTGCCCGGTTCAGTGCTGGCGGTGTCGATCATGCTGGCGTTCAGTTATCTGGATCGCGAATTGGTGATCCCGCTGTCCGGCTGGCTCGGTGGCGCCGGCAAACCCTTGCTGTTGGGCAGCCTGTCGGCGTTGCTGCTGGCCTATCTGGTGCGCTTCATCGCCGTGGCGTACGGGCCTCTGGAAAGCAGTCTGGCGCGTATACGGCCATCTTTGCCCGAAGCGGCACGAAGCCTGGGCGTCGGCGGGCCGCGACTGTTTTTCAAAGTGTATCTACCGTTGTTGCTGCCCGGTTCGTTGAGCGCCGCGTTGCTGGTGTTCGTCGACGTGCTCAAGGAAATGCCCGCGACCCTTCTGATGCGCCCGTTTGGCTGGGATACGCTGGCGGTGCGGATCTTCGAAATGACCAGCGAAGGGGAGTGGGCAAGGGCCTCTTTACCGGCGCTGACCCTGGTCCTGGTCGGGCTGTTGCCGGTCATCGGATTGATCCGGCGTTCAGCGCACCAAAACAGCTAGGTGCCAGTCCTACACCTTGCGGCTACAATGCGCGGCATTCGGTGCGGTCCGTCTGACAGAAGAAGTAGTAGTAATCGGCTGAAAGCCCTTTGTTTCAAGGCTTTGGCCCGATTGAGCTCTCGCCCGCACCCTCGCCACGCCCGGAAGGAGAAACCCATGGGACAGCGTACGCCTCTGTATGACCTTCATCTCGCTCTCGGCGCGAAGATGGTCGATTTTGGCGGTTGGGATATGCCCCTGCATTATGGATCGCAGGTCGAGGAACACCATGCAGTGCGTCGCGACTGCGGTGTTTTCGATGTATCCCACATGACCGTTATCGACGTCGATGGCCCCCAGGCCAAAGTCTGGCTGCAGCATCTGCTGGCCAATGACGTCGAGCGCCTGCACAACCCGGGCCGCGCCTTGTACAGCACCATGCTCAACGAGCGCGGCGGCATCGTCGACGACATGATCGTCTACCGCCTGGACGAGGGTTATCGTCTGGTGGTCAATGCCTCAACCCGCGATCAGGACCTGGCGTGGATGCAGGCTCATCTCGCCGGTTTCGATGTGAACCTCAAAGAACGCTCCGAGCTGGCGATGCTGGCCATTCAAGGCCCACACGCCCGGCACAAGGTGGCCGAACTGGTGAACCAGTGCCGGGGCAATCTGATCCAGCTGCTCAAGCCCTTCGAAGGCCTGCCTGATGGCGACTGGTTCTTCGCGCGCACCGGTTATACCGGCGAAGACGGCCTGGAAATCATTCTGCCGGCCGATCAGGCGCCGGGATTCTTCAACGATCTGGTGGGGGCGGGCATTTCCCCGATCGGTCTCGGCGCGCGGGATACCCTGCGGGTCGAGGCCGGCATGAACCTGTATGGCCAGGACATCGATCAACAGGTGTCGCCGCTGGTTTCCAACATGGCCTGGAGCATCGCCTGGGAGCCGGCCAGCCGCCAGTTCATCGGGCGCAGCGCGCTCGAAGCCGAACAGAGCGGCGGCGTACAGCACAAATTGGTCGGTCTGGTGCTTGAGGAACGCGGGGTTTTGCGCGCTCATCAAGTGGTCCGTATCGCCGATGTTGGCGAAGGGGAGATCACCAGTGGTAGTTTCTCTCCTACGCTTAGCAAGTCGATTGCACTGGCGCGCGTGCCGATGGCGACAGCCGACCGCGCGGAAGTGGAAATCCGTGGCAAGTGGTACCCGGTCCGAGTGGTCAAACCGACCTTCGTCCGCCATGGCAAAACCTTGATCTAATCTCTTTGGCGGGCCTTGTCCGCCGACCATTTTCCTGAGGACACAGAACATGAGCGATATCCCTGCCGACCTGCGTTTTGCCGAAAGCCACGAATGGGCGCGCCTGGAAGCCGACGGCACCGTTACCGTGGGCATCAGCGACCACGCACAGGAAGCGCTGGGCGATGTGGTGTTCGTCGAATTGACCGAAGTGGGCAAGACCTTCGCGGCCGGTGATCAATCGGGCGTGGTGGAATCGGTTAAAGCGGCTTCCGACATCTATTCCCCGGTTTCCGGCGAAGTGATCGCGATCAACGAAGAGTTGAGCGCATCGCCTGAGCTGCTGAACTCCGAGCCTTACGGCGCCTGGATCTTCAAGCTCAAGCCAAGCAACACCGCCGAGCTGGACAAGCTGCTGGATGCGGCTGGCTACAAGGCTGCCATCGGCGAATAAGCCTTAGGCAACACCCCAAAGCCCCGACCTGTCGGGGCTTTTTTATGTCTGGTGAATCTCCTCCCCCTGTAGGAGCAAGCTTGCTCGCGATGAACCTGAGCGCTCCGCGGGGTGTCAGGCTTCCCGCGTTATCGTTGACGACCATCGCGAGCAAGCTCGCTCCTACAGGGAGGGGATGAAGGTGTCGCGAGGGATTTGCATCCGACATCGGCTGCTATGCTGGATTGACCGTGTTGCATCGACGCCGAGCGCCAGTCAAGAGAGAGCCCGTCATGTCCCAGTTGCCGCCCTTGAGCCAGTTACGCGACCCCAATGCCTTTCTTCGCCGCCACCTCGGGCCGGATGCCGCCGAGCAGCAGGCGATGCTCGACAGCCTTGGTCTGGGCAGCCGGGTCGAGTTGATCGAGCAGACGGTGCCGCCGGGAATTCGCCTGAACCGTGCCCTCGACCTGCCGCCGGCCCTGGACGAAGAAGCCGCGCTGGCGAAACTGCGCGGTTATGCCGAGCAGAACCAGATCTGGACCAGCCTGATCGGCATGGGCTACCACGGCACGCTTACCCCGGCGGTCATCCTGCGCAACGTCCTGGAAAACCCCGGCTGGTACACCGCCTACACCCCCTATCAACCGGAAATCGCCCAGGGCCGGCTCGAGGCCCTGCTGAATTTCCAGCAGTTGACCATCGACCTCACCGGTCTTGAATTGGCCAACGCCTCGCTGCTGGACGAAGCCACGGCGGCCGCCGAAGCCATGGCCCTGGCCAAACGAGTCGCCAAGTCGAAAAGCAATCTGTTCTTCGTCGATGAAAACTGCCATCCGCAGACCATTTCCGTGGTGCAGACCCGGGCTGAAGGTTTCGGCTTCGAGTTGATCATCGACACGGTGGATAACTTGAAGCAGCACCAAGTCTTCGGCGCTTTGCTGCAATACCCCGACACCCACGGCGAGATCCGTGACCTGCGTCCGCTGATCGATCACCTGCATGCCCAGCAGGCGCTGGCGTGTGTCGCCGCAGACCTCTTGAGCCTGTTGCTGCTGACCCCGCCCGGGGAGTTGGGCGCCGATGTGGTGTTCGGTTCTTCCCAGCGCTTTGGTGTGCCCATGGGCTACGGCGGACCGCACGCGGCGTTTTTTGCCAGCCGCGAGGAGTTCAAGCGGGCGATCCCAGGCCGGATCATCGGCGTGTCGAAAGATGCCCGTGGCAACGTCGCCCTACGCATGGCTCTGCAAACCCGCGAGCAGCATATCCGCCGGGAAAAGGCCAACTCCAACATCTGTACTGCGCAAGTGCTGCTGGCCAACATCGCCAGTTTCTATGCGGTCTATCACGGGCCGGAAGGGCTCAAGCGCATTGCCCAGCGCGTGCACCGGCTGACCTGCATCCTCGCCGCCGGCCTTGAGCGCAAGGGCATCAAGCGCCTGAACCAGCACTTCTTCGACACCCTGACCCTGGAAGTCGGCGGCACCCAGACAGCGATCATCGAAAGCGCCCAGGCCGCGCAGATCAACTTGCGCATTCTGGGGCGCGGGCAGTTGGGCCTGAGTCTCGACGAAACCTGCGATGAAACCACCGTGGTCCGGTTGTTCGATGTATTCCTCGGTGCCGACCATGGGCTCAAGGTCGAGGATCTGGACGCCGAAGCCCTGGCCGGCGGCATTCCCGCAGGCCTTGTACGTACTTCGCCTTATCTGCGGCATCCGGTGTTCAGCGCCCATCACAGCGAAACCGAAATGCTGCGCTACCTCAAGCAACTGGAAAACAAGGATCTGGCGCTCAATCAATCGATGATTCCGCTGGGCTCCTGCACCATGAAGCTCAACGCTACCAGCGAAATGATCCCGATCACTTGGCCGCAGTTTGCCAACCTGCATCCGTTTGCGCCCAGGGAGCAGGCAGTGGGTTATTCATTGATGATCGAGGAGCTGGAGCGCTGGCTCTGCGCGATCACCGGTTTCGATGCGATCTGCATGCAGCCCAACTCCGGCGCCCAGGGCGAGTACGCCGGGCTGCTGGCGATCCGCAAATACCACGAGAGCCGTCAGCAGGGCGGGCGCGATATCTGCCTGATTCCGTCCTCGGCCCACGGCACCAACCCGGCATCGGCGCAGATGGCCGGGATGCGCGTGGTGATTGTCGAGTGCGACGAGGCCGGCAACGTCGATCTGGATGATCTGAAAGAGAAAGCCGCTCACGCTGGCGACAAGCTTTCATGCCTGATGGCGACCTATCCGTCGACCCATGGCGTGTATGAGGAAGGCATCAGCGAGATCTGCGAGGTGATCCACAGCCATGGTGGCCAGGTGTACATGGACGGCGCCAACCTCAACGCCCAGGTCGGGCTGGCACGTCCGGCGGACATCGGCGCCGACGTGTCCCACATGAACCTGCACAAAACCTTCTGCATTCCCCATGGCGGTGGCGGGCCGGGCATGGGGCCGATTGGCATCCGCGCGCATCTGGCGCCGTTCGTGGCCAATCACCCGGTGGTGCCGATCGACGGGCCGTTGGCGCAGAACGGCGCCGTCAGCGCCGCGCCCTGGGGCAGTGCGAGCATCCTGCCGATCAGCTGGATGTACATCGCGATGATGGGCCCGCAACTGGCGGATGCCAGCGAAGTGGCGATTCTCTCTGCGAATTACCTGGCGCGGCATTTGTCAGGAGCGTTCCCGGTGCTTTTCACCGGGCGCAACGAACGGGTCGCCCACGAATGCATTCTCGATCTGCGCCCGCTCAAGACCTTGACCGGCATTAGTGAGGAAGACGTTGCCAAGCGCCTGATGGACTACGGCTTCCATGCGCCGACCATGTCTTTCCCGGTGCCCGGAACCTTGATGGTGGAACCTACCGAAAGTGAATCGAAGGCCGAGTTGGACCGCTTTATCGGCGCGATGCTGAGCATCCGTGCGGAGATCACCGAGGTGCAGAACGGCAACTGGCCGGCCGAGGACAACCCGCTCAAGCGTGCGCCGCATACCCTGGCCGATATCACCGGTGTTTGGGAGCGGCCTTACAGTATCGAGCAGGGCGTCACGCCGGATGCGCATACCAAGGCGCACAAATATTGGCCGGCGGTGAACCGGGTGGACAACGTGTATGGGGATCGCAACCTGTTCTGTGCGTGTGTGCCGCTGGATGAGTACCGATAACCTGCGGGCACACTTGTGACCCTGTGGGAGCGGGATTTTCCGCGCCGAAATGGTGTCCCTCCCCCCCCCCCCTCCTCCCACC